>NZ_JACSNE010000002.1:0-266188 GCF_018619035.1 Exiguobacterium sp. s168
CATTTTTGATTCCGTACTTCTCCATGATTTCTCTCGTCGTTAACTTACCACTCAGCTTATCTTTGACTACTGCCCATTTCACTTCACTTCAATATACGTTTTTGCCCATGCAAAAACACCTCCGATGTTAGTACTTTTTAAAAGTGTACCACTCCGAAGGTGTTTTATATTGTCTTAAAATTTTAGGTTAGCCCAGGTCTCAAGCAGACCGTCCGGTTTTTTCATGTCGTTTCATACTTACGAAATAGTTCTTCTAGTAATACCGCTTCGTCCGTCGTCCGTTGAATCGGTTCATGCGGCAGCGTGATTACACTGGATAACGTCTCAGAAGGATATACATCGATCGAAACTTGTTCCATTTCGATGAGATACTCAAGAATGGAATCAAGTGATGTTTCCTTATTGAATTGACGAAGCCAATTTTCATATCGACGATCCACTTTTCCTTCTTTGAGCAAAATCTTTCCACCGTCAATGATCGCCCACTTAGGTGGCGCATCGATTTGAAAGAGCTCCAACTGCTGGTACTCTTCCATCGTTCGTTTCGTCACCGGAACAACACCGTTAATCGATACTAACCGTTTTAATCTAAGATGCGCTCGCATCGTCATGAAACGAGGTCGCCCAGCGACTCGCTCGACAAGCAACGTCGGCTTGTTGATGGAGCGCATCGTTTCTTCATCAAATAACAAACTATGATCAACATCTAACAGTAACATCAAGCCACTCCTTTTTTTCTACGGGAGACGATGAATGCATAGGAGCTACATAAAAGAATTCCGGCAAAACAATACCCACCGATGACATCTGAGAAATAGTGAACGTTTAAAATGATTCGAGAAGCTCCCATGGCGAGGAATAATCCAATCGTCACGATCGATACAAGTACTTTCCCACTTGTTTTAAGATGACGAAACGCAACGACGAGAAATCCAGCATAGACGGCAAAAGCCATCGCTGAGTGACCACTCGGAAAACTGTATCCTACGCCACCAACCAGTTCGTTTAATGAAGGTCGCTCTCGGACAAAAGCGAATTTAACGACTTGATTCAATACACCTACTGATATTGCCATGAGCACATACCAAATGCTTGCGATACGATCTCGCCACAAAACATAACTCAGTATGCCAAGTAACGCCGTCATCGTCATCGCCCCTGGACCTGATCCGAGTTGAGTGAACCAAGAAACGTAATCCCCTGGAACGTGTTGCGACATATATGACGATAATTGGGCATCAAATAAGAAATAGCCTGTCATTCGAATCGAGACGGCGATGATTACGAATAAGACGACAGCGATGGACGCACCTGTCCATGCCGCTCTCCCACCCCGCATCAGTATGTCCCCTTACGTTCTTCTAATTCTTCTGCTGAGTAGTCTTCTTTATCCCGCAAACGATGCGCTAGTCGTCCGGACGCGTTTGCTGCGATCGCCGCGACGATATCATCCATAAACGTATTGACTTTTCCATCCCCAAGCTTCGTATCGAGCTCTTTGATGATACCGACCTTTGCTTTATCCAAATAGCCGAACGTCGTAACCGCAATCGAACCATACGTGTTGACGGCGCCAATCGCAATCGTCTCATCTACGCCAAATAGCCCTTCATCGCTTTGGATGATGGACAGGAGGGGTTCTGATAATAACCCTTTTTCCGCCAAGATGTCTAGTTCTGCTCCGACGAGAATCGCATGTTGTAATTCACGTTTTTCAAGAACACGTTCTACTGAACTGACACATGTTTCAATTGTCAGATCTACCGTGTATGGGGCCTGCATCTGGTACACGATTTCAGCAATCGCATGAATCGTTACCCCTCGTTCATGTAACTTATCGATAGCTGCTTGTTTGACCTCTTTTGAATGTGTTTTCTTCATGACTGTATCCACCTCTCCAACAAAGTACTTCATTAGTATACACGGATTCTGAACCTCCTCTCAAACTTCTTTGACATCGACGCCAGAATCCGTCATGATTATTTTGTAAAGCGTTATCATTTCAGGGGAAAGTAGGGGATTTTCGATGAACATCGGGGTTGTATTGTTTCCATCGAAACGCGTTCAAGATTTTGCAAATTCATACCGAAAGAGATATGACTCGAAGTATGCACTGATCACACCTCATATCACGCTACGGGAGCGGATGGAAGTCGATGAGACAGAATTAGACCACATCGTGACGGAGTTGAATCGAATCGCGTCCGAAACGAAGCCTGTCAATTTGCACATTCAAGGAGCTCGTTCGTTCCATCCGACGAACAATGTCTTGTTCCTTAAAGTAATGCCAACGGATGAGTTAGAACAATTACATCGCGCTTTGCATACAGGACCACTCGAACATAAGCCGAAATACGATTTCTTGCCACATATCACGATTGGTCAAGAACTGTCGGATGTCGAACTGTTCGACGTGTTAGAACGTCTCAAGATGGAAGATATTCGTTTCCAAGAGGACGTTACGAAAATGGCTTTATTGTATGAACTGGAAAACGGTGCTTGGAGTGTCTATGAGACATTCCGCTTCACAGGTCAATGAATGATTAAACTTCCCGGTCGAAGCTTCGACCGGGAAGTTTTAGTTCTGGTAATACACCGTATGCATTTGCTTGTTCTTCTAAAAAATCGTCAGTTTCATGTTCACGATAAGCATCGATTGGGCGAATTGGTTGAATCCGAGCGACTGGCTCAGTCTTTAGTTGTGGATCGACACGTACTTGACGGTTCACATATTGCACGACTGTAAAATCGATTGCATTCATCCATTACACTTCCTCTCTCCTTCAACATGTTCATATTTGATACTTCCCCGATCCAGCACAAAAAAAACCAAGCCTCCCACTTAGGAAAGCCTGGCTTAATCGATCTTTTATTAAAGAATGTGGAATCCGCTATCAACGTGAAGGATTTCTCCTGTCACCCCACTCGACATTTGTGAAAGCAAGAACAGTCCACTTTGACCAATTTGTTCTGTCGTGACGTTACGATGAAGTGGCGCACGTTCTTCGATGCTATCAAGAATCGAATTGAAGTCGCCGACACCTTTTGCTGATACTGTCCGAATTGGACCAGCTGAGATGGCATTGACACGAACGCCTTGCTGACCATATTCAGCAGCGAGATAACGAACGCTTGCATCTAATGCGGCTTTCGCAACACCCATGACGTTGTAGTTCGGAACCATCTTCTCACCACCAAGGTACGTCAACGTGATGACGGATGCATCTTCCGTAAAGAAATCCTTCGCCGCCTTGACGACTGCTGTTAAGCTGTAGGCTGAGATATCAAGTGCTTGCGCAAACTGTTCACGCGTTACTCCAGAGAATTCACCACGAAGCGCTTCTTTGTCCGCGAATGCGATCGAGTGAGCGATTCCTGAAATCTTACCGTGATCCGCATGGATTGTTTGGAAGACCTGTTCGATTTCTTCATCACTTGTGACATCACACGTATAATAAGAAGCCGGACGTGATAATTCTTGCCCTAATTTTTCAAGTGGTGCTTTAAAACGTTCCCCGACATATGTAAATGCCAGGCTTGCTCCAGCAGCGTCGAGCGCACGTGCGATACCCCATGCAATCGAACGTTGGTTGATGACGCCCATGACGACGTACGTCTTGCCTTCGAGTGAAGGATAAATATTCATGATAAAGTCCCCCTTGAATTAGTACCTGGTAATAAAACCTATCTTCAGGTTACAAAAACGTAACGCTTCTGTCAACCATCGCTCTTGATATTGCGGATTTGATAAATTACGGTAATATAGAAAGTGATAGAAAGTAGGGATGAAATGAATCGATTCAAATCATTTACACAACGTTATGATCATACGTTGCTTTTTTTACTCGCCTGTCTGATGGTCATCAGTATCATCGCCATCTATACAGCACAACCTTCGCTTAAAGGTGCGATCAGTGCCATCAACTTCTCTGCCAAACAAATTCAATGGTATGTCATCGGCTTCATGGCGTTATCCGTCGTCATTTTCATCGATTATGAACAGTTGAAGCGATTCCACTGGTTTTTATATGGAGCAGGTATCGTGTCATTGGTCGGTCTTGTCATTTTCCGTGGTACACCAATCGTCACTGAAATCAAAGGGGCATACGGTTGGTATCAATTCCCAGTTATCGGTACAGTCCAACCGGCTGAGTTCATGAAGTTCTTTTTGATCGTGACGCTCGCCGCCGTCATTACCGAACACAATGCGCGTTATGTTCAACATGAAAGAGATCTCTTGTTACTTATTAAGTTAGTCGCGGTCACAGCCTTGCCGCTCGGTCTCATCATCATTCAGCCCGATTTAGGGATCGGTTTGATTCTCTGCGTCATCTTGGCATGTGCGATGTTATTATCAGGACTGAATTGGAAATGGCTTTTGACAATGTTCGGTCTGTTTGCAGGCGCCGTTATCATCTTCTTTTATCTGTTCTTTTTCCAGAACGATTTACTCGCCACCTTTTTCCCGGGTCACGCGATGAACCGGATCATGGCTTGGTTGCAACCATTCGAATATGCGGATGATCTGTCGTACCAGCTCGTCCAAGCAATCAACGCTACAGGTTCAGGGCAAATGTTCGGCGTTGGATACGGAAAACTGCAAGTGTTCGTTCCGGAATTGCATACAGACTTCATCTTTACGACGATTGCCTCTCACTACGGTTTTATCGGGGCTGCCATCGTCTTGATCGTCTTGTTCCTGTTCGTCTATCGCTTGATTCAAATTGCACTTGAAACAGCGGATCCATTTGGCACCTATATCGTGACAGGATACGTCGCGATGTTTACGTTCCAGATCTTCCAAAACATCGGGATGACGATTGGTGTCTTACCGATCACAGGTCTTCCCTTACCGTTCATCAGTTATGGTGGATCAACGATGATCGTAAACCTCGTCGGTCTAGGATTGATCATGGCAATCGCCTCTCAATCTCGAATTTCTATGTTCGATGAAGACTAAACACAAATAAAAGGCAGTGGACCAAGTCCATTGCCTTTTATTTGTGTACTTCATCATTCCAGTCGGAGATCCTCAGGAAGGGGTGCTTCAAAACGAACCTGTTCTCCCGTCGCAGGATGAAGGAACGTTGCTGACGCACTATGGAGCGCCTGACGCGGAAGTAACGGGTTCCCTTGATACATCGTATCGCCAATCAAAGGATGCCCAAGAAAAGCAAGATGGACACGAATTTGGTGTGTCCGACCTGTCTCTAGTCGGATATCGAGTAATGAGATCTCTTGGTCAAAGGCTCGAACTAGACGGCTATTTAAGATATGCGTAATGGCCCGTTGACCATCTGGTCGTACCATCCGTTCCATGAAAGAATGATCGGTTTGACCAATCGGTTGATCAATTGTTTGTACCGGTACGTTTCCGGGTGCATACGCTAAATAATGTCGTTCTAATTCATTGGATCGTTGCATAAGACTCATTCGGTGATGAGCAAGTCCATGTTTCGCGAACAAGACAAGACCACTCGTATCACGATCGAGCCGATTAACGATATGGATTGCATACGGAATGCCTTGTTTTTGATAATAACCAAGGACATAGTTCGATAATGAGCGTTCCGGATGCAATCGTGACGGGATCGATGCCATGCCTGGCGGTTTATTGACGACGAGCAACCAATCATCTTCAAACAAAATATCGAGCTCTCCTTCTGTCGCCACCATATCCGGTGCTGGTGTCTCTTCCGGGAAGAACACATGGACACGATCACCCGCGTGTAAGACGTCGTGGACGTTGACATGCTGACCATTACACATGATATCCCCATGATTTTTAATCGATACTAACATTTTTCGCGAAATCCCTAAACGGGTCGTACAAAAATGACTGACACGCCAGCCATCCTCAATGTCAGTCACCATCTGTTGTAGCTGAAATCCATTCATGTTTCCATTTCCTTTACTTCAACGTCTTTCGTCTGCCAGGAAAGATTCCCGCACCCGTTGCCAGAACGGGAAAGAACGAAAACGAGCAAATTTCACTTTTTTATCAGAGACCCGGCACCGAATCGATGTCACATTTTGATGAACGATCGAAGCATAGTGGTCATAGGTCATCTGAAAATCAATCGGATTAACGGGACGAATTTCGACATCATGATGTTTCGGTAACAACATCGGTGAGCCGATCGTTCGGTAGACACGATTGTTGATCGAAGCCATCTCTGTAATTTGAATTGCTTCGAGCGCCGGGTGAACGATCGCTCCACCGAGTGCCTTATTGTAAGCCGTCGAACCAGAAGGTGTCGATACACACAGTCCATCACCTCGGAATGTCTCGAAGTAGTCGCCTCGAATCGATAAATCACAAACGAGCGTCTGATTAAAACTTTTAATCGTACATTCATTCAAGGCAAGCAGTTGGTTGTGAGAACCATCCGCATAATCAATCGAGAGTTCAAGCAACGGGTATTGAACCGTCGCTAAATCCTGCTTCGCGATATGATCAATCAGTTCGTCCATTTCTTCAGGGCGCCAATCCGCATAAAAACCAAGATGCCCCGTATGAATCCCAACAAGCGTGATCGTCTCTACTTGATCTAGATACGAATGAAACGCCTGTAACATCGTTCCGTCTCCACCGATCGAGACGACGATTTCCGGCTGGCTGACATCAAGAATACATCCTCGATCCGTCAATGCCTGCTCGAGTTGCTGTTTCAGCGCATGAGATCGCTCATCATCACGAGCCGTGATTGCAAAACGCATGGTCATCCCCCTACTCTTTTAATCGTTCAGACGCCTTAGCGTCGCGTTGAAAGACGAGTTGTGCGTCTTGGATTTCTACTTTCAGCTGGCTCATCTCCGCATCAAGCAAAAATGCTGCCTCTGCCGCACGCCGCAATCGCTCACGCGTCTCTTCTGGAATATTTCCTTGGTACTTATAGTTCAACGAGTGTTCGATCGTTGCCCAGAAGTTCATCGCAAGCGTTCGAATTTGAATTTCGACTAATGTCGGAACTTCACCTTCGATTGTCTGTACCGGATAGGCAATGATGACGTGATACGATCGATAGCCACTATCCTTTTTTTGCGTAATGTAGTTTCGTTCTTCGACGATTTTGAAATCTCCGCGCGAGCGCAAGAGCTCAAGGACATGAATGATATCATCGACGAATTGACACATGATGCGTAATCCGGCGATATCCTGCATATCTTGTTCTAATGATTCGCGCGCAATTGCTTTTCGTTCCGCTTTTTGAAGAATGCTCTTTACAGGTTTGACCCGTCCTGTGACAAATTCAATCGGTGAATGTTCTCCCCGTTGCTGAAATTGTTTACGAATCGCTTTTAGCTTAACTTTCAACTCATCGACCGCGATTTGATACGGCGCAAGAAATAAATCCCAATTTTCTTTTGTCATCTGATTTGTCACCACTTTTAATCGAATAGTATTGGTTCAGTGCCTGTTCCTACCTCATTCATGTTATCATATTTTCAGACATTCAACTAGAAAGGCGTGATTCCGATTAGACAAGAATTGGAAATCGAATTTAAGAACTTATTGTCTGAACAAGAATATCTATCACTATTTACCCATTATGCATCAACTAAACAACCCATTTGGCAAGCAAATGATTATTTTGATACACCAGATTTTGAACTTCGTAAAAAAGGCGCTGCATTACGGATTCGTGAAAAAAAACAGGGACTCGTACTGACTTTAAAACAACCTCATGAAAAGGGGTTGCTTGAGACACATGTCACGTTATCATCAACTGAAGCAGAAGATTTATTCAAATACGGTCTAATTCATTCCGAAGAGATGAACAAGCAGCTAAAGTCATTTGATTTGCAGGGATCTTTAGAACATTTAGGTCGATTAGAGACAGAACGAATCGAAACCGTTCTTCCAGAAGGATTGCTTGTCCTTGATAAAAGTCGCTATCTCGGACATACCGATTATGAGTTAGAGTTTGAGGTCAGTAACTTCGAACAAGGGCAAAAGGATTTCGAGCGACTTCTTTCAGAACACGACATTCCCAAGCGCAAAACAAAAAACAAAATTGTTCGCTTCATGGAACGTAAAGCGCTTTCTTGATTTTTCGTGTAAGAATGAACAAGCAAAACCTTTGCTCTTTCTTTTTTTTCGTTGCTAAAATAGGGTAACGATAACAACAGGAAGGGGTGAACGGATGGAACACGCACAATGCAACGGATCTTATTGTTCATTGGACGAACCATCGATTCAACAACCGACGAAACCTCTGGAAATCTATCATTTTCTAGATGTGACCCAAACGGATGGTTTACGGTTGATACCCGTCCTCAAGAAGCTAGAGCTAGAATATGGTCATCTGTTCCGTCTTCGGACGATTGCAACGATTCCATGTGCTCCATCACGATCTGCATGCGATATGTCACCACTCGTCATTCTAAAAGCAATTGAGCTTCAAGGAAAGACGTTTGGTATGCGATTCATGCGACGCCTTCGAATGCTTCATAACGTCGAAGGAGAAAGTGCTTATAGTCGCCCATCATTGATGCGGCTAGCAGAAGCATTGACGGAGTATGGTTTGGATTTAGAAGAGTTCCATCGTGATGTCTCGTCGGATACGATTCAGCAAATGCTCGAGAAAGAAACTGAACTAGTCACCGAGTGGGATGTTCGGATTCTTCCGACACTTGCTTTCGTCGGAGACGAAGAAGCGATTAAAGCAGAAGGACCTTATGAGTATTTGGTGTATGTCTCGATCTTAAGTGAATTGCTAGATCATACGATCGAAAAACAACCGAAGCCACCACTCGAACAATTCTTGAGACGGTATGAAACAGCAACAACGGCTGAAATCGCCTTTATTTATGACGCTCCTGAATCCCAGATTGAACATGAATTAAAAAAACTAGTCTTGCAACAAAAATGTGCTTCTCTATCGTACTGTGATGGAAAAGTATGGCGTCATTTAAAAGATTCGGCACATGCATGATAAAAACAATAAAAGGACAGTGAAGCGTGCTTCACTGTCCTTTTTATGTTCAATCATAGACAAAAGAAAAAGTCCCTCATGATGAGAAGGACTTTTCTTTTGACCACTGGATGGGGGAAAAAGAGAATCGACTGGGGAATGTGACCCTCTTCACAATATAAGTATATCGTGGAACTCTCCTCTTTTCCACTCTTTGTTCACTTTGTCACAAAGATGTCACTCTGCTAACAAAGATTCAAATTCATCTAGGACACGTTCAAATTGACGAAGTGCTGCTTCAACTGGTGCTTTTGTTGTCATATCAACACCCGCAGCTTTTAACACTTCGATTGGATAATCACTTGATCCCGCTTTTAAGAAATTGTTGATGTATCGCTCTACAGCAGGTTGTCCTTCTTCTAGAATCTGATCCGTCAAGGCAGCAGCAGCAGAAATACCTGTTGCATACTGATAGACATAATAATTGTAGTAGAAGTGTGGAATCCGAGCCCATTCTAGACCAATTTCTTCATCTAATACAATTTCTTCTCCGAAGTATTTTTGATTCAACGCATAATACGTTGACGTTAGAAATTCCGGTGTCAGCGATTGTCCAAGACGAGCCGCATCATGGATTGCATGTTCGAACTCGGCAAACATCGTTTGTCGGAACAATGTTCCGCGGAATGTTTCGAGTTGATTGTTCAATAGATAGAGTTTTTCTTTACGATCCGTCACTTTTTTCAATAGATAGTCGTTCAATAATGCTTCATTCGTCGTTGAGGCGACTTCTGCGACGAAGATTGAATAGTCACCATATGGATATGGTTGAGATTTTCGCGTGTAATAACTATGGACAGAATGTCCGAATTCATGTGCGAGTGTAAAGAGGTTGTTGATGTTGTCTTGCCAGTTCATCAAAATGAACGGCTGTGTATCATAAGCACCAGAAGAGTAAGCTCCACTCCGTTTACCACGCGTCTCCCGGACATCAACCCAACGTTCAGACAATCCTTCTTCGAGGATGTGCTTGTACTCCGCTCCGAGCGGTGCGAGTCCTTCAACCATCAATTGTTTCGCTTCCTCGTAAGAGACTTTCATCTCCACCTCAGAAACGAGTGGTGTGTACATATCATACACGTGTAGTTCATCGAGTCCGAGCACCCGCTTACGCAGGGCGACGTAACGATGGAGAAGTGGTAAATGCTCATGTACCGCTTCAACTAATCCATCATAGACGGACTCAGGAATCGCATTACCGTGTAAAGCTGCTGCGCGTGCCGATGGGAACTTCCGGACATCCGCATAGAAGTTGTCTTTCTTAACTGACCCAGCAAGTGTCGAGGCGAGTGTATTGGTGTATTTCGCATATGTTCCGTACATCGCTTTAAATGCTGCTTCACGGACCGAACGATCAGATGATTCAAGGAATGTGATGAAGCGACCATGTGTCAACTCTGTCTCTTCTCCGTCTTCCCCTTTGATTTTCGGGAATGTCAGATCTGCATTGTTCAACATACCGAACGTCGTACCGGATTGACCGAGTACTTCTCCTGCCTTCGCAAGAATCGCTTCTTCTGCTTCCGTCAGGACGTGTTCACGCTCTTGATTCAATTCATCAAATGCGTGACGATACATCGCAAGATCTGGATTCTCATTAAGATACGTCTCAATCGTTGACTCAGGTACAGCTAATAGTTCTGGTGTCATGAAAGCAAGTGTTGCTCCGATTTGCGACGCGAGCGTCCGAGCACGGTCGTTCATGGCTTGATAGAAGCTGTCTGCTGTATTTTCGTCATAACGCATGTGCGCGTATGTATAAAGCTTATAAAGGCGTCTTGAGACTTCGTCTCGTAACTGTAACCCTTCATAGAGCGTTTCTGCACTCTGTCCAAGACGACCCTTATACTCGACGAGTAATGGAAGCATCGCTTTCACCGATTCGAATTCTTCTTCCCACGCTTCGTTCGTTGCGTAAATCGACTCTAGATTCCATGTTTCTGTAACGTCAACATCTTGACGTGTTAATACTTCTGCCATTTCCCTCACTCCTTTAATTCAGTTATACCTGTTTTCTTTTCGACAAACAATCGAAGTGCTCCTGCTAAAACAGCTTATTCGCCTCCTCAATCCGCTCCATCCATTCCCTGACAAGAGCATCAATCAACTCTCTTTCAATTGATAGATTCAATTGCTGAAGCAGTTGATTTATGGCATGTTCCAGACGGATCGAAGTATATCTTCCTTTTAGTTCTAAAAAGACGACGATTTGAAATTCAAAGGGATGGACGGGTAGAAATAATAAACGTGTGATGGGAAGAAAGACAAAAGAGGGAAGATTTTGTAGATGGAAACCTGCTTGATACAGTGGAACCTTTAGGAGGCGTGGAGGTAATGAAGGATAAAAAGGACGTCGACGATAGCGATGAACGATTCCTTGCCATCGAGCGATTGAAAATTTCCGAGGAAATGATGAAGGCTCTATCGAGAGAAAATCAGATAACGAAAGCGATTGAACCGTACAATAGACATGATGTTTCGCAAAAGGAACCGGATGTCGAAATCTCCGGATTTGATTTTCGACGATTAGATCCAAATAATCATTTTGTAAAAATGCTTGTCGCATCCAACCTTGCAATCGCAATGTGACACCCTGTGAAGGATGAAATCCGATCCACCGAACTGTTTGTTCTTGTTTCGCATCAAGTATGGCTCGTCTCATCCATTCCTCTGCCGACATTGGAGAACGTTGAATTTCAATTCCAAGTTCCCTTTCTGGTATCCACAGGTCAAAACGTCTCTCTCCAGTCATCCATTCAAATTCGACTTGGATACCTGCGTTTATTAAAGAATCGGCAATCCGCTTTTTCCAAGACATATGCAAATTACTTTCTCCTGAACAAGCTGAGATATGTGCAAAGTGTGGTCGTCGTCCTTGCCTGACGCGCAAAGGCTTCAGGCAATACGGACAACGTAAGGACATCGCTTTTAATTCATGGATGGGAAATCTGTGAATCATGATGCGTTTACCAGAAGCATCAATGGCTTCAAACATCTGAATCGTCCCCTTTTCCTAAAGTAACGGTGAGAATAAACGTGAAATCGATTCAATCAATCGACGGCGTAATGGACGCCGATGAAACAGATCAGCATCAACTTGTGTCGAATGGCTAAAATCTTCATAAAAATCGCGTGTCAGTTCATGGACAGAGTTCGTTCCATATAAGAAAGCATTCACTTCGAAATTCAAATGAAAACTACGTAAATCCATGTTCGCTGTCCCAATCGTTGCGATGGCGTCATCGACGACGATGACTTTCGAGTGCATGAACCCTTTGTTGTACTCGTAGATTTTCACACCAGCTTGTAGCAAATCATCAAAGTATGAACGGCTCGCATAAAACACGATTTTATGATCTGGGAAACTCGGTAGTAGAATACGGACATCAATCCCTGCCATAGCAGCTGTCTTCAGCGCTGTCATGAGATCTTCGTCCGGTATCAAATACGGGGAAGCAATATAGACCGATTCACGCGCTTCCGTGATGAGCCCGAAGTAAAGTGATTTCATTGCCTCATGTGGCTCATCAGGTCCGCTTGCAATGATTTGAACGCCTCCTGTTGCTTCTTCAACGTACTCAAGTGGCTCCATATAAAACGGGGTAAACAGCCGTTCACCGGTCATGTAATACCAGTCTTGCAAAAAAATCAATTGGAGTTCAGAGACAGCCTCTCCTCTTACAAGAAGGTGAGTATCACGCCAGAAACCAAAATGTTGATCACGACCGATATACTCGTCGCCAATGTTGATTCCGCCTGTAAAAGCAACCGTTCCATCGATGACGACGATTTTCCGATGATTCCGGTAGTTAGATTTACTCGAAATAAACGGTAAGACGACGGGGAAAAACGCACGAACCTCAATACCAGCCGCCTGCATCTTCTTGAAATAATGTTTATCCGTCGAAAAACATCCGACAGCATCATAAAGAAAGCGGACCTCGATTCCTTGCTTGGCCTTTTCAATCAACGCTTCCTGTAACTGAAGCGCAAGTTGATCATCGCGTACGATATAGTACTCCAAATGAATATGATGCTGTGCTTGACGAATCTCTTCTAAAAGAATCGGAAACTTTTCCTGACCATTCGTCAAGATCCTTGTATGTGTATTATACGAAATCGGAAGGCGACTGATTGAATCGATAAGTGTCACAACTTTTCCATAATGTCCTTCTTGGAACACTGATTGGTGTACCCCTGCCTTAAACTGGGTACGATATTTAATGTAAGACTCTTCATCAAGCATTGCCTTCAGTCGAAACATTCGTTTTCGACGGTAATTCTGACCAAATGTGAAATACACGAATACGCCAACGACAGGCAATGCCATCATGACGAGTGCCCAGACGAGCGTTCGTTCTGGGTTCCGATTTTCAAGTAAAATGATGACGAACACGCTCATGACGACCAAGATGATGACGATGGACAGCCAACCTACCATATAGACACTCCAATAGTAGGATAAAAAGGCAATCAAGCCGATGGTCAAGATGAGGGTCATGAGAAGTTGTACACGTCGTAGCATGAATCCCCCTCCTTTTATGTAAGTAGTACAAATCGTATTTAAACTGATGACAGAAAGGAAGCGTTTAAATGGGTACGTATATCATTACTGGTGCAACAAGTGGAATTGGTGAGGCAACTGCCCTTCAACTCATCCGGGAGGGACATACTGTCCTTGCGATTGGTCGTAATGAAGAAAAAGGATCCTCGCTTGAATCAAATGGAGAAGGACGTTTATATTTCTTCCCTGTCGACTTAGCTGATTCCTCTGCAATCGATGCGTTCTTTGAAGAAACACAAGAAGATTTCCCAGAAATCGATGGTATTTTCAACAATGCAGGTACTTTCGGTAAACCCGTTGCACCTGAACGTGTCTCCGATCAACAAAAAGAAGTATTCCAAGTGAACTATCACGCGCCCGAACGAATCATCCAGCTTGCGACGAAACGCTTCTCAAAGGGGGCTTCTATCGTCAATAATAGTGCCATCGTAGGTCACGTTAAGTTTCCAGCAATGCTACTGCCTTATGCATCGTCTAAAAGTGCTTTACTGACGCTAACAAAGACATACGCCGCCCGATTCCATGGTAAGTACCGATTTAATGCTATTTGCCCGGGACCAGTCGATACAGCGCTCAGTCATGCGTTATATGGCGGGAAAGATAAATTTGATCTCGCAATGAAACATCACCTTCGAGGTGAACCTGCACAACCTTCTGAAATCGCTGAGGTCGTTTGTTTCTTACTATCAAACAAAGCGAGTTACATCAACGGTCAAGCGCTCATCGTAGATGGAGGCTACACCCTCACTTAATACCAGAACAAAAGGAGGTATCACGATATGTGATCCTCCTTTTCCTCGCACTTTTTCTGACCTTAGTTCGGAAAATGTTTCCGAATGAACGGAAAGACATCTGAAGCAATGATCTGTTTCCCGTATTCAGCGACAGGATGTATCGTTTGCTCGCTGAACTGGAGATACTCTGCGATTAAACTCATGACGTTTTCTTGCGCCTCTACGTTCACATCATCTTCGAAATGAACATGCAGTAAATAGAGTCCATCTTTTTGGTAAAGCGCTGTTTCAAGTTCTGCGAATACAGGAGCATTCGCATATTGACTGAGCGCGATGATATGTTCAAAATCGCGAGTTTCAAATAAAACATCTTGGCTTAACTCTGTATCTTTATCTTCTGTCTCAGACATCGCTGATCGTAAAAGTGAATCGAGTTCGTCTTCATCGACTTGCTCACCATCAACTGCATTTTTCGCGATCGTTACAGTGACTTCAAGACCTTTTTCAAATGCTTGCACTTGTATCCACAGTGGACCTTCGAAGGAGATGGACTCTTTTTCATTCGCTTCGTCCATCATCTGCCAGAATAACTGTTCTCCCCGTTCCCGGTTATACCAAATCTCATCTCGGGCAAAACCACGGCGTTCGATGTCGGTGTACGTGATGAAGAACTTGACCGTATTGTCATTGACGCGTTCGATTTTCAAACTGTCCACTCCTTTCTTCTCGTTCCTTATTTAGAATACGAACGAGGACATGACTTGGATTCATAGTTTTGAATCCTAAGGATATATTTCTATTCCTTTGTTATCTTTATTTTAACCTTTTTTATCGGTAACAAAAAGCACACTGCTCACGAAGCAGCGTGCTTTTGAAAATTACTCGTTTACAAGACGCTGTGCTTCCAGAAGTTGGAACGTACGCACCTTGCGCGGTAAGAATCGACGGATTTCATCCTCGTTGTATCCAACTTGAAGGCGTTTTTCATCAATCAAGATTGGGCGACGCAATAATCCCGGATATTCTTGAATCAAATCGTATAGGTGCTGCAACGATAAGTTTTCAACGGAAACATCGAGTTTCGAGAAGACTTTTGAACGTGTTGAGATAATCTCGTCCGTTCCATCTTCCGTCATACGAAGAATCTGTTTGATTTCATCGAGCGATAATGGTTCTGAAAAAATATTACGTTCAACGAACGGGATTTCATGTTCTTCAAGCCACGCGCGTGCTTTCCGACAAGAAGTACAACTTGGTGAAGTATAGAGTGTTACCATTGAAAAACATCCTCCCCCTGATTTAACATCATTCAATACCTATGTGAATAAGCAAATATTGATGATGGTTCTATTACTTGATAGTTTACATCTAATAAAGCAGAAAACCTAGCTTTTTTATAAAGATGAAAGAACTTTTCGTAAAAAAGCTTGTTAAAGCCACCACGTGGCTTTAACAAGCTGGCGTGTGATCAAATGGCTGAGAAATCGTCTCTTTTGCTTTAGGAAGTTTCATTTCTTTCAGTTTTTTCTCTAAAATATCCCGCAAAAGGCGCTTCTTCAGCTTTTTCTTCTTGTCACGTTCTTTCATATTCCGACACCCCAATCGGCCCGAAACAGAACTAACAACCTACGAAAGCGAAATAATCATCTTCTACATTAGTAAGTATACCACGTAAACTAAAAATCTATTCCTACTTTAAGCAATTAAATATGTGAGATTGTCGATTGAGAAATGAAAAACAGTTGCAATTTCTTTCAATTTTCTGTAGAGTGTATAGAAATATCAACGCTCAGAAAGGAGTTTTTCATTCATGGCATTAACACTCGTCACGATTCTCGATCATCCGATCGCTCAAAAATATTTATCTCGTTCTGGCTTGAATCATGCGATTTCAGTCGCGGAGCGCGCACTGACTCTTGCTACGAAACGCGGCTTAGATGCTGACACTGCTACGAAGGCAGCACTCTTACATGATATCGGTCATTACGAATGGTATACCGATGGCACTTGGAACTATGATTTATATCGCCAAAATGATATTCATGCCATTAAAGGAGCTGAACGTGCTCACAAACTTCTAATTCGCCTTGGTGAAGAACCAGCACGCGCAAAAGAAATTGCTCTCGCCGTTCTGTTGCATACCGATTCTTATCTTCCACCAGGTGCGATCAATCGAACACCTTTACAACAACTCGTTCATGATGCGGATACGCTGGAAGAACAGCCGGGCGGACTCCATCATTACGAAAAAATTGACTTTGAAGAAGCCATGCGTCGTCTGGATGCAATCGATGCAGTCGTCCATCGATTTGCTCATCTACCGCGTATCGCATCAGAAAATTAAAAGGCATTTCCACGATCAACGTGGAAATGCCTTTTTGCTTTAACGATTATACGAGTTGCGCTTGATACGCTTCAAGTTCTGCATCCGTCATCGAAACGAAGTGACCTGGCTCGATTTCACGAAGTGGTGGAATGCTCGAATCTTCATCCGATTTACCAACCGGTCCACTCGTCGGACGATCGAAGATGATCCGTTTACGTGTCCGCTCGTGCTCTGGATCCGGAAGCGGAATCGCAGACAAAAGTGACTTCGTATACGCATGAACTGGATTCTCATACAGACGATCCGCATCACACAATTCAACGAGGTGACCCTGGTACATAACACCGATCCGGTCTGAGATATACTTAACCATCGATAAATCATGGGCGATGAACAAGTATGTCAAACTGCGATCACGTTGCAGTTTTTTCATCAAGTTGACGACTTGGGCTTGAATCGATACGTCGAGTGCTGAAATCGGCTCATCCGCAATGATGAAGTCCGGCTCTACAGCAAGTGCGCGTGCGATCCCAATCCGTTGACGCTGACCACCTGAGAACTCGTGCGGGTAACGACTCGCATGTTCTTTCGTCAAACCAACAGTCTCAAGCAAATCATACACACGGTTATTGCGCTCTTCTTTTGAGTTCGCTAAACCATGAATATCGATTCCTTCAGCGATGATATCACCAACCGTCATCCGTGGATTTAACGATGCATACGGATCTTGGAAGATCATTTGCATTGCACGGTTGAATTTCAATTTGTCTTTACGTGACTTCTTACCATGAACGTTTTCACCTTTAAAGATGACTTCGCCGTCTGTCGCTTCGTATAAACCAATGATCGAGCGACCAGTTGTTGACTTACCACAGCCTGATTCTCCAACGAGACCAAGTACTTCGCCTTCGTAGATATCAAATGAAAGTCCATCAACCGCTTTGACGACGCGTCCACGTCCAATATTGAAATGTTGCTTCAAGTTTTTTACTTCAAGTAATTTATTACGGTTTTCCATTATTTCAGACCGCCTTTCAGAAGCGATTTTGAGAACACGCTGTCCGGACGGTATTTTAACGCCAAGTCACGGATTGCAGCGGGTGGTTCAACGTATGGAGCTTGTGGATGTAGCAACCACGTCGCCGCTTCGTGTGTATCTGAGATTTTGAAGAAAGGTGGTTCTTTCTCGAAATCAATCTTCATCGCGTATTTGTTACGCGGTGCAAACGCATCACCGACTGGTGGATGCATCAAGTTCGGTGGAGTTCCTGGAATCGCAGGAAGATCTTGTGAACGGTCATCAGATGGACGTGGCATTGAACCTAGTAGTCCCCAAGTGTATGGATGACGCGGCTCATAGAAGATCTCATCTACTGTACCTTTTTCAATCAATTTACCAGCATACATGACGGCTACACGGTCAGCCATGTTCGCTACGACACCTAAGTCGTGCGTAATAAAGATGATTGCTGTACCCGTTTTTTGCTGAATGTCTTTCAATAACTCGAGAATCTGAGCTTGAATCGTAACATCGAGTGCAGTCGTCGGCTCATCGGCAATCAACACTTTCGGATTACATGCAAGCGCGATTGCGATGACGATCCGTTGACGCATCCCACCCGATAATTGGTGCGGATATTGTTTCAGACGCGCTTCTGGATTCGGAATTCCTACGAGTGTCAAAAGTTCGAGTGTACGCTTTTTCGCTGCGTCACCTGTTAAGCCTTGGTGACGTTTTAGACCTTCAGCGATTTGTTTATAAATCGTCATCGTCGGGTTAAGTGATGTCATCGGATCTTGGAAAATCATTGCGATATCACGACCGCGGACTTTTTGCATTTCTTTATCGGAAAGCTTAACGAGGTCGCGACCTTCAAATAAGATTTCACCTTGTGTGATTTCACCTGGTGGGTTTGGGATCAAACGCATGATCGCTTTTGAAGTAACCGATTTACCAGAACCAGACTCACCAACGATTGCGAGTGTCTCGCCTTTTTTCAAATCAAACGATACACCGCGGACGGCTTGTACCGTCCCGGCATACGTATGGAAAGCGACATTCAGGTCGCGAACAGATAAAATAGTTTCCATTGTGAATGAGCTCCTCTCTAGTTTCCGTTAGCGTCGTAAACGTGGGTCGAACGCATCACGCAGTCCATCTGCCAACATATTGAAGCTGACCATGAGGAGTACGATGACCGTCGATGGAACAACGAGCAAGAATGGGAACGTTTTGAGTTCTTTGTACCCTTCGTTGATCAATGTACCGAGTGACGGTTGTGGTGGTGCAAGTCCTAAACCGATGAAGCTTAAGAACGCTTCGAAGAAGATCGCACTTGGAATTGTGAACATAAGCGAGATAATGATTGTTCCCAAGGTATTTGGAATCAAATGCTTGAAGATTAATCGTGCGCTAGAAGCACCAAGTGTCCGTGCTGCAAGAACGAATTCTTGGTTCTTTAGTTTCAGGATTTGACCACGAACAAGTCGGCTCATCCCGATCCAGCCGGTAATCGTCATCGCAAGGATGATCGTCGTGATCCCTGGTTCAAGAATCAAGATGAACAAGATGATCAAGATCAAGTTCGGTACACCTGTTAAAATTTCTGCAATCCGTTGCATGATGTTATCGACACGCCCACCGTAGTAAGCAGAAATCCCGCCGTATGTGACACCAACGAGAACGTCGATGAGTGCTGCCATCAAACCGATGAATAGCGAAATCTTCGTTCCTTCCCAAACACGTGACCAAAGATCACGACCAAGGTGGTCCGTTCCGAACCAGAAGTTCTCCGTCACCTGTTTTTGTTTATAAAAATCAATCGGCGTATCACCAAGTGTCGCCATACCGTCAAAACCAGCCCACTCTAAACCAGTAACTTTAGGTGGAAGTTTAGCTTGCGTGATTGTTTGGGTATAAGGGTCATTACCAGACAACGCAGGTCCGACCAATGACATGATCGCGATGATGATGATGACAGCAAGTGAGAGAATCGCTGCTTTGTTCTTGCGTAGACGCATCCAAGCATCTTGCCAGAAGTTTAAGCTTTTACCAGCAAGGCGTTCCCCTGCTTGTTCATTGAACTCAACGTGTTGGAACAGCGATGAATCAAACTGTTCTGCTTTTGCATTTGAATTTTGTTCAGCCATTATTTGTTACCCCCCAAACGGATCCGTGGATCAACGACACCGTACAGCAAATCGACGATCAAAATCATGAGAATGAAGACTGCTGAGAAGAACAACGTCGTACCCATGATGACTGTGTAGTCATTTTGTGTGATTGATGATACGAAGAGTTCACCAAGACCAGGTACAGAGAAAATCCGCTCAATGACGAGTGTTCCTGTAATCAATGCAGCTGTCATTGGTCCAAGAATCGTAATCGCCGGAATCAAGGCGTTCCGAACCATGTGTTTCCAAGTAATCGACTGACCATCTAGGCCTTTTGCTTTAGCTAACGTGACATAATCCTGGTTCGTAACTTCTAGCATCTCTGTCCGGACGAATCGAGCAATTGAGGCTGTGACCCCAAGTGATAACGATATAGTCGGCAAGATGGTATGCGCCGGGCTTTCCCAGAACGCGACTGGCAAAACGCCCCATTTCACGCCAACGTAGTATTGAAGGAGTGAGGCGAATACGAATGACGGTACCGAGATTCCGATAACCGATACGAACATCGCACCGTAATCGATCACTGTGTTGTGGCGAAGCGCTGCGACAACACCTAAGACGAGTCCTAATAATACTCCGAGTACTAGTGCTTGAACTCCTAATTGAGCCGATGGTCCAATTCGTTCAGAGATTAAATCCGTTACCGGACGGCTATCATATTTGAATGAAATACCGAGATCTCCTTGGAACAAGTTGACCATATACGCTGCATAGCGTTGTGGCAGTGGATCATTCAAGTTGTACTTATCCCGAAGGATATTCAACTGTTCAGGAGAAAGTTTCTCCTGGTTTTGGAACGGTGAACCTGGTAACAGATCCATCAGGAAGAAAGTGAACGAAGCGATGAGTAAAAACGTCAGTACGCCGTAAACCAGGCGTTGAGCTAAATAACGGCCCATAAGATGGCACCCCCTATAAAGATTTTCTGTTTTTTTCGAAACATCAATAAAATCAGTATGACCCACAATTGTCGGAACATTCAAGAATTTTGTCATAAAAATTTAAAAATTCTTTTTTTATTGTGCTTTGATTTGATGTTCGCTTGGATGTTTTTCTAATTTCATCCAATAGTCAGAATTTTTCGTTTGATTCCATTATACTTTGCTAACAAAGTAATTAGAACTACTTTTTTACGAAACTTTCACATTTTCGATAAAAATGAGTTTCCATTCATAAAAAGTAGTATAAAACAGGAGCGTACCCGAACTGATCAGGGGACGCTCCCATTCTCGATTACTTAATATCAACGTATTTGTATTGGAAATCTGCTCCGAACACTTGACGGTTGAAATCTTTAACCGTCGGACGGCTCAAGTATGCAGAACCTGCTTGATAGATTGGCGCGATGGCTTGATCTTTCTCAATCAATTGCGCTTCCGCTTGTTTGAAGAGATCGAGACGTTTGTTTAAGTCAGACTCTTCATTCGCTGCGTTCAACAATTTATCATAAGCTGCAGACTTGTACTTGACGTCGTTTTGGCTATTCGTTGATTCGAAGATTGACAGGTTAGACATTGGATCCTGGTAATCCGGACCCCAAAGTGAGTAAGAAACCTGGTAGTCTCCTTTTGATTCAAGATCGAGTTTATTCTTGAACGGTTGTTGTTTGATTGAAACAGTGACGTTCGGAAGATTTTTCTCGATTTGACCTTTCATGTACTCACTGATCTTCTTCGCATCTTCATTGTCGAATGAAAGAAGTTCAATCGTCGTTTTCTTATCGCCGTTTGCTTTTTTCCAAAGATCAGCTGCTTCTTTTCCATCACGGTCGAACCAGTTGATGTCGCTCGTATAGTCTTTACCAGACGCATCTTTGATGAATTCTTTCGGAATGAAGCTTGTTGTTGGAATCGAACCGTTCGCAAGAAGCGTATCTGTAATTCCTTTTGGATCGATAGCACGAGCAATTGCTTTACGTGCATCAACATTTTTCATCGTTGCATCTTCGTTATTGAACTTCAAATAAGCGATTGAAGAACGAAGTGCTGTCTTGAATTCAGGCTTCGATTTGTAAGCTTCAACTTGCTCTGAAGTCAGACCAGCGTAATCGATATCGTTTGAATCATAAAGGTTTACTACTGTTGACGTATCTTTGACGACACTGACCGTAACTTCGTCGAGTTTGACAGCATCTTTATCCCAGTAGTTATCGTTTTTCTTCAGGACACGTTTTGAATCCGTTTTCCAAGATTCCCAAACGAAAGGACCGTTATAGAGTAATTTATCTGGTTTAAGCGAGAAGTCTTTTTCATTCTTTTTGTAGAAGTCTTCACTGATCGGTGAGTACGTACCAAACGATGTCAGTGAAAGGAAATACGGCGCTGGACGCTCAAGTTTTACTTCTAACGTTTTGTCGTCAAGTGCTTTAACACCGAGTTCGTCGACAGCTTTTTTACCCTGTGTAACATCAGCGCCGTTTTTTAACGTGTCAAAGATGTACGAGTAACTAGATGCTGTTTTCGGATCAGCAGCACGTTTCCAAGCGAATTCGAAATCTTGTGCTTTGACGGGTGAACCATCAGACCATTTTGAATCACGAAGTGTGAACGTATACGTCAAGTTATCACTTGAGATATCTGTTTTTTCTGCAAGTGCTGGAATCGCTTTGCCGTCTTTATCGAGACGGTAAAGACCTTCCATCGTGTTCCCGATCATGTTGAAAGCGACAGAATCCGTAGCTTTTGCCGGGTCAACTGTCGTGATATCCGAAGAGTCTGTTAAGCGTAGATTTTTCTTTCCGTCTGTAGAACCTGAATCACTGTCTCCGCCACCTGTCGAACATCCAGCAAGCACTGCGCTTCCTGCAAGCATGACTGATAATGCGAGACCGACTGTTTTTTTCTTCATCGGTAAGTCATCTCCTTTTCAATTTCCAAGTTGCCATAATGCCTATGACATCAATAACGTCCCGTCGAAACTGCAATGTATTCCCCAAAATGCATTGACCTAGTTTCAAAAACTTAAACGAAGTGATAAATTGATTTTATGTGAGAATAGCATTAACGTCAAGTAAATAGTCACACTATTTGCTATTTTGCATCATTCGTTTGTTACCGATTCGTAACAGGATTAAAAATTTCGTATACTAAGGTTATCAATGCATTTAAGGGGGATTTTCATGCGATCGACCTATTTCCGACCGGTCATCATTGCGGTCATTCTAGTCTTACTTTATACGATATGGGCGACTATAACCGATTCGACGCACGGTATTTTGTACCATCTATCTGGTGGATTGTTCATTGGAGGCTTTTTGCTTATGGCAATCGGATTCTTTTCCAACATGTCGGCTAACGGTTTCTTCCGTGGCATGACAGCTGGATTTAAAAAACAACGAGAAGCGAAGCTTCGAGAGATTGATGGCGATTACTACGAAGATGATGACGAAGAGGAAGAAGTCCTCCGTAAAAAGCAAAACTGGGCTTCTGCCCGAACGAAACCCTATGTTTCTAGTGGTATTATCTTCATCATCGTATCGCTGATCATCTCTTACTTTTAATCGAAATCACCGTGACGTGCCTTCTATCGTATGGTAAACTTAAGTGAATTAAACAAGAAAACACGACGACAAAGAGTAGTAACTTAGGTACATCCCTTTCAGAGAGTCCATGGTGCTGGAAATGGACAGGTGATGCCTACGTGAATGGACTTTCGAGTGGCTGATTCGAATCAAGTAGAGTCAGATGGGTGTGCCCATTACAGCAAATGAAGCGGCTATGTAAATAGCAACTTGGGTGGCAACGCGATGAATCGTCCCTTGATTTTCAAGGGGCGTTTTTTATTTTGATTTTATTATTTGGAGGGATTTCATTATGAAAACGATTTTCTCAGGTATCAAACCAACAGGAACAGTGACGCTCGGAAATTACTTAGGTGCGATGAAACACTTCGTGAACTTACAGGACGGTCATGATGCGTATTATTGTGTCGTCGACTTGCACTCGATCACGGTCGATATCGATCGTGTCGAACTGATGAACAATACACGCGCCCTTGCTGCACTTTATATCGCAAGTGGTCTGAACCCAGAAAAATCAACGATCTTCGTTCAATCAGAAGTCAAAGCCCATGCGCAACTCGGCTGGATGTTGACGTGTCTCTCCGGGATGGGTGAGCTCGAGCGTATGACACAGTATAAAGATAAATCACAAGGAAAAGAGCGGATTGGAGCAGGGTTGTTCGTCTACCCAACACTCATGGCAGCTGATATCCTACTCTATGATGCGGAACTCGTTCCGGTCGGTGATGACCAAAAACAACATATTGAGTTAACGCGTGACTTGGCTCAACGTTTTAATAGTCGTTACTATGAGACGTTCACATTACCAGAACCAATCATCGCTGAGTCAGGAGCTCGAATCATGAGTCTGACGACGCCAGATAAAAAGATGTCAAAATCTGATCAGAATCCGAAAGGCTTCATCTCGATGCTTGACGCACCAGATGTCATTCGTAAAAAAGTGAAGTCAGCCGTCACGGACTCGGAAGGTATCGTCAAATTCGATCGCGAAAACAAACCAGGTGTATCGAATTTGCTTGAAATCTATTCCCTGCTCGCTGGTATCTCGATTCCTGATCTCGAAACCAAATACGAAGGTTCAAACTACGGTACATTTAAAGCAGATGTCGCGGAAGCTATTATTTCGGAACTTGAACCGATTCAACAACGCTATTATGAATTGATTGATTCTGAAGAACTCGATCAGATTCTTGACGCTGGGCGTGACCGTGCTGAAGCCGTTGCTGCTAAAAAACTCGCGAAAATCGAGAAGGCAATGGGCTTACAACGGAAGCGTGCTAAAGTAAAAAAATAAGTCTTTCTCCAAAAGAGATCGGAATGCTCCGGTCTTTTTTGATATTTTCAAACAAAAAACTGCTTCCGAATTAAATCGGAAGCAGTTTTTATTTTGCTTATTTTCCTTCGATCGAAGCCCATTTGTACGAGAAGTCTGCGCCGAAGTTATGCTCGACGACACCTTTGACGTATGGTTTAACGAGGAATGCACGTCCACGCTGATAAACAGGTGAGATCGCTGCAGAGTCGAGAAGGATTTTCTCAGCTTCTTGCAATTCAGACCAGCGTTTTGCTGCATCTGTTTGTGTTTGAGCATCTTTGATGAGTTTATCATACTCTTCATTTGACCACTTACCACGGTTGTATGGCCCGTCTGTCAAGAAGAGATCGAGGAACGTCATCGGATCTTGGTAGTCAGGTCCCCAGCCCGCGAATGAAAACTGGAAGTCCCCTTTGTTTTCAAGATCAAGTTTGTTTTTGAATGGTTGTTGCTTGATTGTGACCTTCATACCTGGAAGGTTTTTCTCAAGTTCACCTTTCAAGAACTCACCGATTTTCTTAGCATCGTCGCTATCATAGTTCAAGAGTTCAAGATCAACCGATTTTTGACCGATTTCCTTTAAGCCCTCTTCCCAGAGTTTTTTCGCTTCGTCTGCATTGTATTCGTTGAATGCTGGATACTTATCACGGAAGTCTTTCCCGTCAGCATCTTTCGCGAAATCTTTTGGTACGAGATAGTTCGCTGGAAGTGATCCGTTTGCGAGGATGACATCCGTGATCCCTTTTTTATCGTAACCCATGTCGATTGCGCGACGGATTTTTTCGTTATCAAGCGCTTTTACCTTCGTGTTGAGGTAGAGGTAGAAGATTGTTGATTCGCCTTTTGTTTTGAATTCTTTATTATCTTTGAACTGGGCAACGAACTCAGATGTTAAACCTGTGCGATCGATGTCACCTTTTTCGTAAAGGTTAACACCAGTTGCAACTTCTTTAACGACCTTAACGTTGATCGTTTTAAGTTTAACGGCATCTTTATCCCAGTAGTTATCGTTTTTGACCATTTTCCAGCCTTGCTCACGTGTCCACTCTGTTAATTTGAATGGTCCGTTATAGAGCGCTTTGTCTGCAGTCGAACCGAAGTCTTTCCCGATTTTCTTCGAGAGTTCTTCTGATTTCGGCATGAATGGTCCGAATCCAGTGAGTCCGAGGAAGTAATCTGCAGGTGCTTTTAACTTAACTTCGAACGTTTTGTCGTCGATTGCTTTGACGCCAACAGCATCACGCTCGCCTTTTTTCGTATTGTACTCTTCTGCACCTTCGATGTTGTAGAAGACGTATGCATACTGTGAAGCGTTCTCTGGATTAAGAACTTCTTTCCATGCATATTCGAAGTCTTTAGCTGTGATTGGAGTACCGTCAGACCACTTCGCATCACGTAATTTGAACGTGTATGTTAATTTGTCATCTGAGACTGTATGACTCTCAGCGATACCTGGTGTTGGCTGCTGCTTGTCATCAAGACGGTAAAGACCTTCCATCGTGTTGTTCAACACGTTGAATGAAACTGCATCTGTAGAAGTCGTCGGGTTAAGTGTCGGGATATCCGAACCTTCGATCAAGTTAAGTGTTTGATCACTAGATTTTTTGTCTGAACCAGTGTCGCCCGATTTGTCGCCTGAATCCGTTGTCGAACAAGCTGCGAGGAACGCACTTGATACGAGAGCTACCGATGTAGCTAAAGCAAAACTTTTCTTCTTCATGTTACGATGACCCCCCTAAGTTTCTAAAAAGTGATACTGTCAGGTTTTTGACCGAAAAAAAAAGAATTACTATATTCGAATCAAACCCTTCGTTACAAATAGTTTACAATGTTCTGATAATTTTGCAAACCTTTTATCCGATTTTTCTAAATATTTTTTCAAAAAAGACTGGGACCTCACGAAAAAATGGTCCCAGCTCAGTAATTATTTTTGAATTTTCATTGAGCGAAGTAGGTATTCCGGTCCATAAATCGGTACTTCGATTCCTTGAATCGTATCAGAAACATATAATTTCTCTGTCGTCTGATACAAAGGAACGATGACGGCATCTTGATTGATTAACTGCCTTTCAGCCTGATGATACAATGCCTGTTTTTTCTTCATCTCTCGTACCTGCCGTGCTTTTTCGATCAGTTGATCGTACGTGTCTGAGTGATAGTTTACGGAATTCAACGGATTATCTGAAACGAACTGGTTTAAATATGCAAGTGGACCTGGATAATCCGGCATCCATCCTGTTAATGTCATCGCATACTGCGCCGACTGTTCTTTATCGATCTTCTCTTCAATCGCAACGGGTTTAAGAACGATATCAATATCAGGCAACTGTCTCTCAAGATACGTCTCGAGTTGTTTCCCAATCCGCTTCGCCTGTGGGTCCTCGAAGTTAAGCATCTCGACTCGTTGTTTCTTCTGTTGTTTACCATTTTCTTTTTTTACTTGTACCGGTTCTGTCATCAATACGTTCGTATCTGTGACGACGAATCGATTCGTCGGAATGCCTGCATATCCTAAAGGAAGTTGAACGGACTCTTTTTCCATCAAAGCGTAAGCAATCCGTTTTCGGAGGGTCTTTTCGCGGAAGGCTTCATTTTTTTGATTGAATGCGATATAAAAGACACCGCTTCGCTTTTTTTGATAGGTTGGTCGAGAGACTTGATCTTCTTGTGTCTCAACACTCTCTTGTAACGGAAGAATCGCTGCTTTACTGTTCTCATACGTACTCCATTGCGTCTGATGATCAGAGATGATGCGGCTTTTAACTTCCTCGACCGTGACAACATTTTGTTGATGATACTGGTTGTTTTTCTTAAGCGTATATCCGTTTTTCGACATCTGTTCTAGTGTAAACGCACCATTCCCGGTGAGGTCTTGCCATTTTTTAGATGCCGGTTGCGGATAAAAAACGGACATTGCGAGTAATTCTTTTAGATTCGAAACCGGCTGATTCAGCGTGATGATCAGTTGGTCACGTCCTTTGGCCTTTACACCTAGACGTTCTGGCTTCATTTTTCCGTCATTGACGGCACGTCCATTTTCAAACACTTCAAATAAGAAACCATAGGGAGAATTTGTTTTATTGGCTGCAACACGTCGGAAACTATCGACAAAGTCTTGCGCTGTAATCGGCTGACCCTGCGCATTTTTTGTTTGTTTGAGTTGAATCGTATACGTCAGACGATCCTTTGAGACTGACATATCCTGTGCTAATCCTCTACGGACGGATGTCCCAGAAGTAAAAACATATAATCCTTCATACAGTTGTGCTAACAGTGTCTGAGAACGGCTATCCGTTGCTAACGCAATATCGGATGTCTTCGGGAGTGATGATTCAATTAATTCAACCTTCACTGCTTGTGTCTCCTGATCTGTTTTCGTCTTTTGAGATGATGATAGACGGTATATGAATGTACCACTGAGACCAATCAATAAACATATGATCAGTATCATGATTGATGTTTTTCTTGTGATATTAGTCATAAACGACTCCTTTCTGCGTCAAACACGCATTTCTCTATTGAATCAGAAAATCAGCAAAAAAGCGACCCCCTCGTTTTTCTAAGGGAATCGCTTAAGCTTAAGCTTCGTAACGTTTGAAGACGAGTGATGCGTTGTGTCCACCGAACCCGAGCGAGTTGCTCAGGGCGTAATTCAATTCAACGCTCCGTGCACCTTCCGTCACGTAATCAAGATCACAACCTTCACTCGGCTGTTTGAGATGAATCGTTGGGTGAACGGTTTGTTCTTGTAACGATTTGATTGTTGCAATCGCCTCGACGCCACCAGCGCCACCAAGCAAGTGACCAATCATCGATTTCGTCGAGTTGACGACGAGTTGTTTTGCCTGTTCACCGAAGACACTATGGATTGCTCTTGTTTCAAGAATGTCGTTCATCGGTGTGCTCGTTCCGTGTGCATTGATGTACCCGACTGCTTCTGGTGCGATACCTGCATCTTGGATTGCCATTGCCATCGCACGTGCTCCACCGTCTCCATCTGGATCTGGAGCTGTGATGTGGTAGGCGTCAGCTGTTAATCCATATCCACTGACTTCGGCATAGATTTTTGCACCACGCGCTATCGCATGCTCGTACTCTTCAAGAATCAAGATGCCTGCCCCTTCTCCCATGACGAATCCATCACGTCCTTCGTCAAACGGACGGCTTGCTGTCTCAGGATCGTGATTCGTTGACATCGCTTTGTTGGCACAAAAACCAGCAAATGATAAGTTCGTGATTGGTGCTTCCGCTCCACCAGCGATCATGACATCTGCATCGCCCCGTTCGATGACACGAAGGGCTTCTCCAATGGCATTCGTTCCTGAAGCACATGCAGTGACGGAACAGTTATTCGGTCCCTTGGCTCCGGTATAGATCGATACCTGACCGCTTGCCATGTTTGGAATCATCATCGGAATGAAGAACGGGCTGACACGACGGTGTCCACGTTCGAAGTAGATCTTCGCTTGTTTCTCAATTGTCTCAACGCCACCGATTCCTGATCCAATCCAAACCCCAGCACGTTCTGCGATTTCTTTAATGTCGATTCCAGCATCTTGGACAGCTTCCATGCTTGCGACAAGTGAGTAATGAACGAAGCGGTCCATCTTACGTGCTTCTTTCGCCTCGATGAATTCTGTTACATCGAAGTTTTGTAATTCGCCAGTGACCTTCGTTGGATACTCATCGATATCGAGACGCTCCATCGGACGAATCCCGTTTGTTCCTTCTTTTAGTGCTTCCCAGAATGTATTGGCATCGTTCCCGATCGGTGTCAGTGCTCCGATTCCTGTGACTACAACGCGTTTTCTCATCATCTTATGTGTTCTCTCCTTTAGTCCAAGTAATGTATGCTGCTCCCCAAGTCAATCCGGCACCAAATCCAGCAAGTACGAGTTTCGTACCAGGTGTCAGGCGTCCTTGTTGACGCGCTTCCTCAAGTGCGAGTGGGATTGATGCAGCAGATGTATTCGCATGCTCATCGATCGTGACGATGACCTTTTCTTGCGGAATATGCAGTCGTTCGCACGCTGCATCAATGATGCGTAGGTTTGCTTGATGCGGAATCAAGATATCGATATCTTCGAGCGTACTATCCGCTTTTTGAATGACTTTCTCAACGATTTCCGGTAATTTACGAACCGCGAACTTAAAGACTTCCCGACCGTTCATCTCGATTGGTCCATCGATGTCCTTAAATAATAAATGTGCTCCGCGTCCATCTGTTCCAAGCTCGAAGGCATTAAGACCCGCTTGCTCAGTTGGTCCGATGACGACTGCCCCTGCACCATCTCCAAATAAGATGGCAGTTGACCGGTCTGACCAGTCGACGATACTCGACATTTTTTCAGCACCGATGACGAGCGCATGTTTTCCTTCAACTGTCGTCAACATGCTAGCAGCTGTTTGCAAAGCAAAGATAAAGCCACTACATGCCGCACTAATATCGAATGCAGTCGCTCCGCGTGCTCCAAGACGCTCTTGGACGATACAGGCTGTAGATGGAAACGCGCGTCCCGTTGCCGTTCCGACGACGATCAACCCGATGTCCTCTACTGTCAATCCAGCATCATCAAGCGCTTTCTGAGCAGCTTCTGTCGCTAAGTCAGTGACATCCACATCATCGGCTGCAATCCGTCGTGCCCCGATTCCTGTCCGTGTCCGAATCCATTCATCGCTCGTATCGAGCGTCGTTGCTAATTCATCATTCGTCACGCGCCGTGACGGCAAAGACGTTCCTAATCCTACAATCCCGATATTCATAAGGCATCCCCTTTTGTTATTAGTATCTGGTACTAATATAAAGCGTTAATTTGCTTTTGTCAAAGAAAAAAGGAAGAGCATGGTCTCCCGTGCCCTTCCTCATTCCTCATTCTGCTAACGTCCGTACGACTTCCATGACCATTTTAGCGGAATTGATTGACGCAATCTCGAGGAACTCATCAAACGAGAGTGACGCTTCTTCATTGGCGCTATCTGAAATCGACCGCGTTACGACGAACGGCACACCGAACTGATGACAGACTTGTGCGATTGGTGCTGCTTCCATTTCGACGGCTGCGACTTCTGGGAAGTGCGCCTTGATTTGAGCAGAGCGCTCTGAATCGTGGATGAATGAATCGCCTGTCGCAATCAATCCATGAACGACTCGAATCGCATCCATCCGCTCGATGACGGCTTCTGCTGTTGCAACAAGCTTCGGATCTGCTTGATAGGCAGCTGGCATTCCAGGTACCTGTCCATATTCGTATCCAAATGCCGTCACATCGACGTCGTGGTGACGTACTTCTGTTGAGACGACGACATCCCCGACCGTTAAGCCTTCCTTGAATCCACCTGCTGAGCCCGTATTGATGACAGCAGTTGGTTTGTAGTGGTCTAGCAATAATGTCGTCCCGATCGCAGCATTGACTTTCCCGATTCCTGACTTCAAGATGACGACAGGAACGCTATTTAAAAGCCCTTCATAAAAATGATAGTTTGCGATGACTGTATCTTTACGTTCTGATAACTCATTACGCAATAAGTTGACTTCCTCTTCCATTGCGCCGATGATTGCGATTGGCATAATCCATTCCTCCATCAAACAGAAAGCCGGATTGCTCCGGCTCCTGTGTTCTTTATTTGATCGATGTAATTTTTACTGCGTATTCGCCGCCTGGTGCTGGTACAGAGACTTGATCTCCGACTTGGTGCCCCATTAAACTTTTCGCGATTGGTGATTCGTTCGAGATTTTACCTGTAAACGGATCTGCTTCGGCACTACCGACGATCGTGTACGTATCTTCTTCATTATCTTCGACACTCAAGAAAGTGACTGTCGTTCCGATACCGACGACCGAGATATCCTTCTCTTCTTCCGAGATGATCGCAACATTACGAAGCATCTCTTCAAGTTGAGCAATCCGGCCTTCGACCATCGCTTGCTCTTCTTTTGCTGAATCGTATTCTGCGTTCTCTGAAAGGTCACCGAACGAACGGGCGATCTTGATGTTCTCGACAACTTCTTTCCGGCGGACTGACTTCAATTCATTCAATTCATTTTCAATGTTCGCTTTACCTTCAAGCGTCATGTAGTATTGCTTTTCTGCCATTTTTGTCACGCTCCTTTTTATTCCACTAGTATAGTATATTCACATCTTTTTTGGAATCAATATCCTCTTTGATCGAGTGCTGAACGATAATCAAGAATCGCTCGAATCTTCGTCACGAGTAAATCGATCGCGACATGATTCTCGCCGCCTTCCGGTACGATGATGTCCGCATATCGTTTTGTTGGTTCACAGAACTGCAGATGCATCGGACGAACGACGTTCGTATACTGCTCAACGACTGAGTCGATCGAGCGTCCACGTTCGTTGATATCACGTTGCATCCGACGAAGAATGCGAACGTCCGCATCCGTATCGACGAACACCTTGATATCCATTAGTTCCCGTAACCGTTCATCTTCAAGCGCTAAAATTCCTTCTACGATGATGACATCGCGTGGTTCGAGACGAATCGTTTCTTGTGCCCGCGTGTGGGCGACATAGTCATATACCGGTTTTTCAACGGCAATGTTTTCACGGAGCGACTGAATGTGCTCAATCAATAGACCATTATCAAAAGCAAACGGGTGATCATAGTTTGTCTGATACCGCTCCTCCATTGATAAATCACTTTGATCTTTATAATACGCGTCCTGCTCAATCATGACGATTGATTCACTTGGGAACGCATCGACGAGTGAACGTGCCACCGTCGTCTTCCCTGAACCCGTTCCGCCCGCTACGCCAATTACTACCGGTTTTTGCATGTCATTCGTTCCTCCATCATTTCGACTTTTTCCGACTGACGGATACACCGTCACCGAGCGGAAAAATCGTCGTATCGTATTGTTCTTGTTCCATCATCCAGACCGTGAATTCCTTGACGAGACGCACGAGTCGACGTCTTCTTCGATCGAATGTCTTCGGATCGGACTCGAGGACATCTCCGTGTAAGAAGAGATTATCCGTATAGAGCACGCCGCCCTCAGGAATGAGTCGCCCATATCCTGCAAAGAATTTTTTATACTGTCCTTTAGCTGCATCAATGAAGACCGCATCGAACTGGTCTTCAAGCGTTTCGGCTAATTCTACTGCATCACCAAAAATGATGTCAATCCGGTCCGCCACATCTGACCGGGCGATGAAGGTTTTTGCTTCTTCATACCGCTTCGCATTTCGTTCAATCGTCGTAATACGCGCATCCGGTAGCGCACGCGCCATCCGAATCGCACTATATCCGATTGCGGTTCCGACTTCTAGAATGCGCTTCGGTTGTTGTAATCGCAGGAGCGATAACAAGACCTCGGAACCTGTCAGTTCGATGATTGGTATATGATTTTCTTCCGCATAACGCTCCATTTCTTCTAACAGAGCATCTCGAGGATGAATCATTGATTCGACATAGGTCGTGAAATCATTCACGCCATTCACTCCCTCTTCCGCATAAACAGGTTGACTTGAAGCGAACTTCCCGCTTCAACCCAACCCGTTGCTCATTGCTCTTTACTCGCTTCGTATTCCACCCATTCCGGCTTATACTTAACGACGTTTCGTTGATGTTCTTCATATGTCTCTTCGTATAGAATCTGTCCGCGTGGATGTTTATCACTTGGTGGACGAGCAAAGAAATAGACATATTTTGTTTTATTCGGATTTAACACGGCAAGTACCGAATCTTTACTGACCGTCGAAATCGGACCAATCGGAATTCCTTCGTACTTATACGTATTGTACTTCGAATTATTCTCGAGATCCTTCAGTGTCGTTAAAGCCGTGTTTTCACCTGTGCCATACCAAACCGTTGGATCCGACTGTAACTTCATGCCGTCATCCAATCGATTTTTGAAGACACCAGCGATTTCACGACGATCATCTGCTGTCGCCGCTTCACGCTCGACCATGGAACCGAGACTGAGTATTTCATGGAAGGTCATGCCTGATTTTTGAATGGCATCCGCATTCTCATCGTAGACTTTTTCTGTTTCATCGAGCATCGTCTCGACGATTTGATCAATGCTTTTTCCTTTATCAAACTCATACGTTGCTGGGAAGAGATATCCTTCAAATGCATACAAGACACCATTCTTCTTCACTTCATCCGTCAGCATCGGATATTTTTCAATCATGCTGTCGATGAATGTCGCATCCGTCAATTCTTTACGGACCGTCTCTTCCTTGAAGTTCGTTGCTTTCGCGATCAAAGCGATTTGACGATCCATCGTGATGCCTTCAGGTAACGTGATTTTCACATCCGCTGCCTTCATGACCGTTCCCGTCTTTAATTCATTAATGATTTCATCCGGGGACATGGCTTGTGACAGTGTATACGTACCCGCTTGGAATGACGATTCATTCTTGTAACGGACGTAGTAACGGAAAATCGTCTCGTTTGCAATCAAGTCTTTTTCCTTTAGTAAAGAAGCAATCGAACTCGTCCCTGCTCCTAAAGGAATTTCGACTTTGACGGATTTCGTCGCTGTTTCATCGACTGGTTCAAGCGCATTTTTCAAAAAGACATAGATGACCGCACTGGTAACTAGAAAAATCGTCAACAATACAGAAAGGATGATTAGCGTAATCCGGCGTGATGTCCGGCGTCGCCTTTTTTCGATTTCAGCATTTTGCTTCCATTCGTTCTCCATCGGTTCCTCCTTCTTCTCTTAAAACAAGGTGACATCGTAAGAGAAAGTCTCTTACGACGTCACCTGTCATGAGTCGGGTTAGTCTAACTGGTCTTCGAGCGTGTTAAAGACTTCTTCGATTTCATCCCAAGTCGCTGTATCGTCTTCATCGATTGGTACGAGGTTGAAGTCGTTATCTCCATCACCGTATTCGTCGAGTTCGTAAACGAAGATATCGACTTCTTCTGCTTCGTCATAGTCTGCTCCGATTGGCTCGAGGAAGATGTATGTCTTGCTCGAACGTGGGCTTTCATAACGCAGACGTTCTACGAATTCGAAATCATTTCCTTCGCCGTCCGGAATTACGTAACGTGTTGGTTCATTCTGTTGCATCAGTGATCCGCTCCTTTAACGCAAGCTCGAGTTCATCCCAAGTTTGCTCATCATTTTCATCGATCAGGCTCAATTCGAAATCATCTTCGCCTTCTCCATATTCATCGATCTCACAGATGATCAAATCATCTGCTCCTTCGTCAGGGTTACCGATCATTTCAAGAAACAGATAGGTTTTTCCTGTACGTTCACTCGAGTAACGGTACCATTCTTCGAAAAGATGTTCGCCGCCCTCTTCATCCGGAAAGAGATACTGACGTTTTTCTTCAGCCATCGGTTTCTCCCCCTTCATCGGTTCGTCCGATCCAAGTACGATTGCAGGATCATGACGGCAGCCATCTTATCGATGACTTGTTTACGCTTTTTACGGCTGACATCGGCATCGATCAGCATCCGTTCTGCTTGCATCGTCGTCAACCGTTCATCCATGAAGACGACTTCAAGCCCGGTATGCTGTTCGATTTCCTTCGCAAAAGCTTCACTTGCTTCTGCGCGGGGACCGATGGAACCGTTCATGTTTTTCGGAAGACCAATGACTAGGATTTCGACATTGTATGTCTTCATGATGACATCGAGCCGTTTGAAGGCTTCTGGGTAATCCGGTTCCGTCCACTTGACCGTCTCGACGCCTTGCGCCGTCCAGCCCATCAAGTCACTGACCGCTACCCCGATCGTCTTCGAACCGACATCTAGTCCCATTGCACGTTTCATTTTGAATTTCCACTCTCCGCCAAATAAGATTTCACGAGTTCTTCGAGCAATTCGTCGCGTTCAATCTTACGAATTAAGTTACGTGCGTCATTATGACGAGGAATGTAAGCAGGATCTCCCGAAAGGAGATAGCCGACGATTTGGTTGATCGGATGATATCCTTTTTCTTCTAAAGCATGATAGACCGTCAACAACACATCACGTGTCGCTGCTTTGTTATCGTCTTCCGGAAAGTTGAATTTCATCGTTTGATCCATCTGACTCACGTTCATCACCTCTTTCATATACACTACGTTTCTATTATGCCAGTGATTGCACGTATTGTGAAGCGTACGCGAGTGCTTCTTCTAATTTCGACGCATCTTTTCCACCAGCTTGAGCCATGTCAGGGCGACCGCCACCGCCACCACCGCAGCGTGTTGCGACTTCCTTGATCAATTTACCAGCATGATAGCCTTGGTCGATTAAATCTTTTGAGACGCTTGCGACGAGATTGACTTTCTCACCTTGCGCACTTCCGAGAACGATGATTGCTGATCCGAGTGAGCTCTTCAACTCGTCCATCATGCCGCGAAGAGCATCCATATCTGAGACGTCGACGCGTTTCGCAAGCACACGCACACCGTTGATTTCCTCAACATCGTCCTTCAATGAAGCAGCTTCGATGTTCGCAAGTTTTGCTTGCAACGATTCGTTTGCTCGTTCCGTCTCACGAAGCTGTTGTTGCAGTGCTTCGATGCGGACAGGAACTTCTGTCGTCTTCGTCTTCAGAACAGCCGCTGCTTGTTCGAGTGTCTCTAAGTGTTGGTTCATGACACGATACGCACCTGCACCCGTTACCGCTTCGATTCGGCGTGTACCTGCACCGATACCAGACTCCGAAACAATCTTGAACAAGCCGATTTCAGCTGTGTTCCCGACGTGGATTCCGCCACACAACTCGATCGAGTATGTGCCTGCTGAAACGACACGGACCGTTTCACCGTACTTCTCACCGAACAATGCCATCGCGCCTTTTGCTTTTGCATCAGCGATGTTCATCTCTTCGATATCGACCGGTAGCGATGCCCAGATTGCTTGGTTGACGTCTTGTTCAATCTTCGTCAACTCTTCTTGTGTCACTGCACCGAAGTGTGAGAAGTCGAAACGAAGACGTTCTGGAGAAACGAGTGATCCCGCTTGGTTAACGTGTGTTCCGAGCGTATCTTTCAATGCTTTATGAAGCAAGTGTGTTGCCGTATGGTTTTTCGTGACGGCTTTACGTTCTGCTGCTTCGACCGTTGCAACGACATCTGCCGCTTCCGTTGCGATCCCTGTACGAACGATGACCGTATGCAAGTTTTGACCGTTTGGTGCTTTTTGAACATCTTTAACATCAAGAACGAAGTCTTTGCCTTCGATTGTTCCTGTATCTGCGACTTCACCACCGCTTTCAGCGTAGAACGGCGTGATGTCGAGAATGACTTGTGCTTCTTCACCAGCAGCGACTTCTGTGACTCGTTCTCCATCATGCACTAAAGCGATGATTTTTGCATCCGCCTTAAGGTCGGTATAGCCGACGAACGTACTTTTATCTTTTAGCGTCGAGAGGACTTCCGATTGCTGTTGCATCGAACCACTCTCTTCACGTGCCGCACGTGCACGCTGACGTTGCGCATCCATTGCTAATTTGAAGCCTTCTTCATCAACAGACATCTGATGATCTTCTGCATACTCGACTGTCAACTCAAGTGGGAAACCATATGTGTCATACAGACGGAACGCATCTTCGCCGCTGATGACATGCTCACCGTTCGCCTTAGACGTCTGAGCGACTGTGTTCAAGATTGCAAGACCGTCATGAAGTGTCTCATGGAAACGTTCTTCTTCGTTTTTGATGACGCGTTTGATGAAGTCCGCTTTTTCCGGAACTTGTGGGTAGAAGTCGACCATGACGTTCCCGACCGTATCGACGAGTTCATACATGAACGGACGCTCGATTCCAAGCATCTTCGCATAACGCACCGCACGGCGTAGTAAACGGCGAAGGACATATCCACGTCCTTCATTCGAAGGAAGCGCACCATCACCGATCGCGAATGATACGGTACGGATGTGGTCTGCGATGACTTTGAATGCTACATCAAGTTTCGAATCATCACGGTAGATTTTACCGCTGATTTCTTCTGTCTTATGAATGATCGGCATGAACAGATCCGTATCGAAGTTCGTCGGCACGTCCTGCATGACACACGCCATCCGTTCAAGTCCCATCCCTGTATCGATGTTTTTACGCGGAAGTTCCGTATAGTTGCCGTGTCCATCGTGGTTGTATTGACTGAAGACGATATTCCAGATCTCGAGATAGCGTTCGTTTTCGCCACCTGGGTAGAGTTCTGAATCGTTCGGATCGTCTCCGAAAGCTGGACCACGATCGAAGAAGATTTCCGTGTTCGGACCAGATGGACCTTCACCGATTTCCCAGAAGTTATCTTCAAGTGGAATGATCCGCTCAGCCGGTACGCCGAGTTCAAGCCAGATTTGACGCGCTGCGTCATCTTCCGGGTGAATCGTGACCGAAAGACGTTCCGGATCAAGACCGTACCAGTCATCACTCGTCAAGAGCTCCCAGCCCCATTTGATTGCATCTTCACGGAAGTAATCACCGACGGAGAAGTTTCCAAGCATCTCGAAGAATGTATGGTGACGCGCTGTTTTCCCGACGTTTTCGATATCGTTCGTCCGGATTGATTTTTGTGCGTTGACGATCCGTGGATTATCAGGAATAACACGACCATCGAAATATTTCTTGAGTGTTGCAACACCCGAGTTGATCCACAAGAGCGATGGATCTTCGACCGGTACGAGTGAAGCACTCGGTTCGATCGCATGCCCTTTGCTTTGGAAGAAATCAAGATACATCTGACGGATTTGTGCACCCGTTAATGGTTTTAGAGCTTTCATGAACAGTTACCCCCATTGGTTTTATTTGGACGCAAAAAAGCGATGTCTTCATCCCTGAAAAGGGACGAAAGCATCGCTTCCGTGGTACCACCCTCGTTCGTAAGCAATCCATTGCCTACCTCGAACATCTGATAACGGGGATGACCCGCAGGTGTTTACACCCGACTCCGGAAGGAGCTTCAAAGGGACTCGAGAAAGTGATTGCAGCAGACTCACTTCTCTCTGGACTCGAGTTTTCCTTTTACTTATCTTCCATCAACGTGTTACGTCCATTCATCTATCGTGATTATTACCTATCGCACAGCATCCGTCAAGTCTTTGTCACCCCACCGAGTCGTTCAATCAATCGTGTCCGGCGCCGGGGTTCCTCTTCTTGCGACGCTTTATGAAACGCTCGTGGGTCGCCGAACAATAATAAACTCGACTTCGCACGGGTGACCGCCGTATAAATCAAGTTTCGAGAATGTTTGAACGCCCCCGTGAAATAGACCGGCATCAAGACAATCGGAAACTCGGACCCTTGTGCCTTGTGAATCGTAATCGCATAGGCATGCGTGAATTGATCCCAGTCACTCCGGTTGTACTCGACTTCCGTCTGGTCGAAGCGGGCGATGATCTTATCCACCTTGTCGACATTCTCTTTAGCGAAGAAGATATTGACGATTTCGCCGATATCTCCGTTATAGACGTTCTCTTCCGCATTGTTGACGAGCTGAAGAATCTTGTCCCCGGTTCGGTAAATCCGGGTGCCTTGTTTGACTTCGCGTTTTTTCGGTTCCTCCGGATTGTAGACGCGTTGCAAGGCGACATTCAGTTCGTCGATTCCCACCTGACCACGGTAAGTCGGTGCCAGAACCTGAACATCGAATTTCGAATACCCTTTTGCGAGTGCTTTTTCCGCGAAGGCTGAGATGCCGCGTAACGTCTCTTGCGGAGACGCGGTGTAAAAGCGACGATCCGCAAGTGGTGCCAACAAATCAGCTGACGTCGTCCGGTTCTTCAAATCGTGCGCGAGCCGTAAAATCGAAGAATCTTCCGCTTGGCGATGGACGACGTTCAAACGAACGACGGGAATCCCTTCCGTATCCATCAAGTCTGCCAGCACTTGCCCTGGACCAACGGATGGTAATTGATCCCGGTCACCGACGAACAAGATTTTCATACCGTTCGGCACAGCACGGAGCAGACTTGATAACAAGTAGATATCAATCATTGATGACTCATCGATGATCAGTACTTTTCCCGTGATCGGCTGATCTTCATTCAGTTGGAAGTTCGTTCCGTCATACTTCAACAGACGATGAATCGTCATCGCTGGGACGTCCGTTGCTTCCGACAAACGTTTAGCGGCGCGTCCGGTCGGTGCAACAAGGACGTACGGATAAACATCTCCCGTCTTGACGCGACTCTTTTCAAGCGGCCAATCATGAATTTCTTGCAGGGCATGTAAAATTCCCTTGATGACAGTCGTCTTACCGGTACCGGGTCCACCGGTCAGGACCATCAGCGGTGCTTTGACCGCTAACTCGATCGCTTCCCGCTGTTGCGCCGCATATTCCATGCCAAACTGTTCTTCGAGGTGCCCGATTGCTTCAAGAATCGTCGCGACATCGACTTCCTGTTCGGCACCGTTCGCCATGACGCGCGCCAGTTCCTTCGCCGCTCGGACTTCCGCATAAAAGATTGTCGGTAAATACAAACAGCCTTCTTCGAGCTTGACCTTATCTTCAGCGAGCAACAGTTCAATCGCTTGTTCCAGCCGTTCTCCTGGGTCTTCACCAAGCAACCGGGGTGCCCGTTGTAATAGTGAGTCGACCGTCGCAAAGGCGTGTCCCTCTCCTGCTTCTTGTTCTAATATATGCATGATCGAAGCAGCGACACGTTCCGGATGTAATCCGACAAGTCCGAGATGTGACGCGATATGATCGGCTGTTTTAAAACCAATCCCGTTCACTTCATACATCAAGGAATACGGATTCTCTCGAATTCGCGCCATGGCGTCCCCTTCGTAAGCAGCATAAATCTTTGCCGCTAGCTTCGGTGTAACATCAAACGGCGCTAAGAATAGCATCAACTGATCGACACCGTATAACGTGGCGAGTCGACTCAAGATGATGTCGGCTTGTTTTTGTTTTAACCCAGGCACCTGATTCAGTACTCGCTCATCCTTCAAAATGAGGTCCACTGCCTCTTCTCCGAGAGCATCGACGATATTTTTCGCTGTCTTCGGACCAATGCCGGTGAACGAACCATTCGTCAAGAAGCGGATCGTTGCCTGTTTTGTCATCGGAACCGATCGCCGAATCAGCTCCGCCTTCAGTTGTTTTCCGAATCGGGGATGATCGACGAGACGACCAAATGCTTGATACGTTCCTCCGAGTTCGATTCCGACCCCTGTACCTGTGATAACGAGCTCGGTTTCTTTCAGTTCAAAGTTCTTTTCTTTGACGGCGACCAATACAATGGAGTGTGCTTCTTCTTCAGAAGAAAAGAGCACACGTTTGACGCGCCCGACGACTTGATGGGGGTGCTCCATCACTCCACCTTCTTCCTCTCTTTTTCATTCGCTGCTTTCATCATAGCATTCGTTTACCGGATTTTAAATCAGGGAAAGATACCGTGAAACATTTCGTTAAGAGGAGGAGTTCAAGGATGGCACGTTTACCGATTGCAGGATTGTGTGAATTAGTACTGGAAGTCGAGGATATGGACCGTGCGGTTGGCTTTTGGAATGGGACACTTGGTATTCCAATCGTCGAGCAATGGGCACCTGAGGATGCAGAACCGAGCAAAGAACAATCTAAGCAAGACGGGGTTTGGGCAACGTGGCTCTACATTGGCGGTAACACCCGACTCGGTCTATGGCTGAAGCGAGACTTCACGATGGAAGAACGAACGGTCAAACACTTACCAGTGTCCGAATGGGACACGTTGTATGACGAAGGTGGTGTCCATGTCCACTGTGCTTTCTACGTTGAGAAGGAAGAGTTCCAACAAGCCTTGAATCAACTGCGCGAAGCTTCGATCACCGTGAAGCTCAGAGAGTGGGATGAACAGGAGACCTCGAATCAAAAAGAGCATTCAGCTTATTTCAAGGATACGGAAAATAACGTCATCGAACTGTACACGAAAAACATGGATGAAGCCTATGAAGACTTTTCCGGTCCACCACTTCGTGTCATCCGTGAAGTTGGGAATTAAATAGCACAAAAAAGACGACTCCAGGCGGAATCGTCTTTTTTTATATCAGTCTGCTTGTTTTAATAACGCATCCATCTTCGCTTTCGCGTCCCGCGCAAGGGCGTGTTCCGGCTGGTAGGCAAGAACGGCTTCAAGTTCTGCATAACACGCTTCCTGTTGACCGAGGAAAGCAAGCGCGATTGCATAGTTGTACCGTGCATCCGTATGCGTTTCGTCAAGCATCAAGACGTGCTCGAACATTTCGACGGCTTCTTCCAACTTCTCGTTTTGCGCTAAGGCAAGCCCGTATTGGAACGCGATCTCGATATCGACACCGTTCAATTCTGACGCACGTTGTAAACGGGGCAACCCGCGTACCGGATCACCAAGTTTTTGATACGTCATCCCAAGCATGAAATGGAGATCCGCGTCGTCAAGTCCATATAATAACGCTGCCCGCAATGATTCCTCTGCTTCGACGAGTTGATCGGCAGCAAAGAACAGCGCCCCTTTTGCATAATAGGCACTCGCAAACGTATTATCGATCATCAGTGCCCGGTCATAAAAACGAAGGGCACGATCAGCATCGTTCATCGATTGGAGTAATGTTCCAAGATTGACGTACGCTGTCGGATCTTTTGGATTTTCTTCGATCGCGTCGTTAAACGCTTGTGCTGCTAATTCATAATTTCCAGCTTCTAGATGCCGGAATCCTACTTCATTATAGTTCATCTTCTTTTGCTCCTTACGCTAGATAAGCGAGGCGTTCGCCTGCTTTATAGGCTGCATCGATCGTCGCACCACCGAGGCAGATATCTCCATCATAGAACACGACCGCTTGTCCAGGTGTGATTGCCCGTTGACGCTCATCAAACGAGACATCGAGTCCATCTTCGAGGACACGAACCGTGACGGCTGTATCTTGTTGACGGTAACGGAATTTCGCCGTACAACGGAATGTCTCACCGACCGGACGTTCAGATGTCCAACTGACATCTGAAGCAAGCAATCCTTCCGAATACAACAATTCGTTGTGGAATCCTTGATCGACATAGAGTATGTTTTCCTCTAAGTTTTTCCCGACGACGAACCAAGGCTCTCCGTCGCCACCGATACCGAGTCCATGACGTTGCCCCATCGTATAGTACATCAATCCATCGTGACGTCCCATGACGTTGCCGTCAAGCGTCCGCATCTCACCGGGTTGCGCCGGTAGATATTGACCGAGGAACTGTTTGAAGTTCCGCTCGCCAATGAAGCAAATGCCTGTCGAGTCTTTTTTCTTCGCTGTTGCGAGGTTCGCTTCTTCTGCGATCCGGCGCACTTCTGATTTTTCCATATGACCGATCGGGAACATCGCCTTCGCGATTTGCTCTTGCGACAATTGATTCAAGAAATATGTTTGATCTTTGTTTGCATCAACGCCTCGAAGCAATTTATGTTCTCCGTCCTCATAGACGGCACGCGCATAGTGCCCTGTCGCGACGAAATCGGCACCAAGACGCATCGCGTGATCAAGGAATGCTTTGAACTTGATTTCCTTGTTACACATGACATCTGGATTCGGTGTCCGACCGAGTTTATATTCATCGAGGAAGTACGTGAAGACTTTATCCCAGTACTCTTTCTCGAAATTGACCGCATAGTACGGAATGCCGATTTGATTGGCTACGGCGATGACGTCTTCATAATCTTCCGTCGCCGTACAAAAGCCGTTTTCATCCGTGTCATCCCAGTTTTTCATGAAGATTCCGATGACGTTATACCCTTGCTCTTTTAATAAATGAGCCGTCACAGAAGAATCGACACCGCCCGACATTCCAACGACGACTGTCGTTTCACTCGGGGCTTTCGCTCGTGTATTCATTTATTTCACCTCTTAGTTAATTCTGAAACGATTTTACGACATCTTGCAAGGCTTGTGCGAGTAGTTCGACTTGCGCGAGCTCATTTCCGTGACCAAAACTGATCCGGACCGATGCTCGTGTCCGTTCATCTTCGCCATACATCGCCGATAAGACATGCGAAGGTTCGACGGATCCTGCCGTACATGCACTCCCGCTCGATACGGCCATCTGGCGCATATCAAGCATGATCAAGAATGGTTCGATTTCAATTTGCGGGAAGTAAAGATTGAGGACATTCGACAATCCTTCAACACCGTTGACTTCGTAAGTGACGCCACTTTCATCCAAGCGTGTTAGCAAAACGCTACGCAGTTGTTTGATGTGGTCCTGTTGTTGATCGCGCTCTGCGATCATCAATTCGAGCGCTTTCGCTAAACCGACGATTCCCGGTACGTTCTCCGTACCAGCGCGACGCTTGCGTTCCTGTTCTCCTCCGAATGTTTGAGGAGCTAACTTCACACCAGTCCGCACATACAACAATCCGATTCCTTTTGGACCATTGATTTTATGACCAGACGCGGATAAGAGATCGACCTGTAACGCTTCGACATCGATTGCTTGTTTTCCGAACACTTGCACCGCGTCCGTATGGAACAAAATACCGCGTTCTCGTAAAAATTGACCAAATGCCGCAATCGGCTGAATCGTTCCGACTTCATTGTTGCCGAACATGATCGAGACGAGTGTCGTATCTTCCCGGACGGCTTCTTGCAAGGCAGTTAATGAGACGACGCCTGTATCTGGAACATCGAGATACGTGACGTCATAGCCTTGATTTTCGAGCTCTTCGAACGCATGCAATACAGCATGGTGCTCAAACCGTGTCGTAATGAGATGACGCCCTTTTTCACGCGCCGCCTCGGCCGCACCGAAGATCGCATAATTATCCGATTCCGTTCCACCGCTCGTGAAAATCAATTCGGTTGGTTTCGCGTTCAATTCTTGTGCGATCTGTCGGCGTGCTTTGTCAATTGCTGCCCGAGCAGACCGTCCAGCCGCGTGGACACTCGATGGGTTGCCATACTGTTCGAGCAAATAAGGCGTCATCGCCTCAAGGACTTCCGGACGCATCGGCGTCGTCGCCGAATGGTCAAAGTAATTCATTCGTTTTCACCTCTCAAATATAGAACATGTATCCTGTATCTTCTTCTTCCGCTAAGTCTTGTAGCGTCGTTGAATCGAGTACTTGATCGACCGCTTGCTGGATTTTATCCCAAAGCTTGCGTTTCGTGACCTCGTCACACGCATCACCTTCGACGACGACGAGTGGTCCTTCAAGCAGGCGGATGATTTCACCCGCTGTGATGTTTTGCGCTTCACGACCGAGCTTATACCCGCCGTAAGCACCACGGACACTTTTGACGAGCCCTCCATTACGAAGGGGTGCAATCAACTGTTCGAGATAATGCTCAGATAGGTCATACATCTGCGCGATTTTTTTTAGAGACAGTGGTTTAGATTCAGCTTCTTTCGCGAGTGCGATCATGATCGTCAGACCATATCGCCCTTTCGTCGAGATTTTCATCATGCGAAGGATCATCCTTTCTAGTATAGTAGTAGCTAAAAGTGGAAGGAGCGTATGTGTATGGCACATTTATTTGAATCCCAGTCACCTGCCGGACCGCTCGCGAATCGAATGCGTCCGCAGAATCTGGATGAAATCGTCGGACAACGCCATCTGATTGGAGAAACAACGCTCCTACGGCGTGCCATCTTAGCCGATCGTCTCGGAACCGTCATTTTTTACGGTCCACCGGGTACCGGTAAGACAACGCTCGCGCGCGTTATCTCTAGTTATACGAAATCAGCATTCGAGCAATTGAATGCGGTCACGGCGAAGTTGGAACAATTACGGGAAATTCTAAAAGCAGCCGAAGCCCGTCTTCAGTTCGAGGATCAAAAAACGATTCTCTTTCTCGATGAGATCCATCGATTCAATAAGATGCAACAAGACGCCTTACTGCCGGCGCTTGAAGCCGGTACAATCACGTTGATCGGCGCGACGACGGAAAATCCGAGTTTTGAGGTCAATGCCGCTCTCTTATCGCGGGCAACGGTCTTTCGTTTTGAACCACCGACGGCAGACGATTTACGAATCGTCCTCGACCGGACCTTAAAGGACGAAGAGCGTGGTCTTGGCAAATATCCGATTACGATCACAGATGATGCAATCGATCATTACGTCAAGTTGTCAGATGGCGATTACCGAGCATTATTGAATGCACTTGAACTCGCCGTCTTAACAACACCGGAAATCGATGGTCAGATCACGATCGACCTCGCTGTCGCCGAGGAATCGATTCAGCAAAAAGCATTGAAGTACGACAAGGACGGCGATCGGCATTACGATGTCATCTCTGCCTTCATTAAATCGATTCGAGGTTCCGATCCTGACGCCGCGCTTTACTGGCTCGCCGTCATGATTGAAGCGGGCGAAAGTCCACGTTTCATCGTTCGTCGTCTCTATGTCCATGCGGCAGAAGACATCGGTCTGTCTGATCCGCAAGCCTTACTGATGGTCGATGCGTGTGCCCGTGCTTGTGAATACGTCGGTTTCCCGGAAGCACGAATTCCGCTCGCTGAAACGGTCTTATATCTTGCGACAGCACCGAAGTCGAATGCTGTCATCTCAGCGATTGATCAAGCATTGACACTCGTTCGTCGTTCGGACGGTGGACCGGTTCCGCCGCACTTGCGCGATGCTCATCATCCGGGGGCAGCGGCACTTGGGAATGGCGTCACCTATCAATATCCGCACGACTTCGAACATGCCTATGTGCCACAAAATTACTGGCCTGAGAATCTTGCCCGGACAAAACCGGTCTTTTATCGTCCTAGCCCACGCGGTTTTGAGAAACAACTGCAAGCTCGACTTGATTTTTGGAACAAACAAACAGCCACACATCAGAAAAAGCGACCATAAGGTCGCTTTTTTTAACGAACGCGTTCGATCGTCACGCCGGCTTCACGGACGATCTCGTTGATGACGTAGCTCGCTGCGATCAATCCACCAACTGATGGAACGAACGCATTTGAACTTGGCGGCATCTTTGCCTTACGAATTGCAGCCGCATCATTTCCGACGACTTGACGGACTTCTTCGATGATCTTAACAGGCGGTTCATCGGAGAAGACGACAGGAACACCCTTATGAATACCGGCTTTCCGGAGTTTCGTCCGAATGACCTTCGCCAATGGATCATAACTTGTATCTTTGATGTCAACGATCTTGATGCGTGTCGGATCCATCTTGTTCGCCATCCCCATGCTTGAGATGATCGGAATGTTGCGTTTCTTACATTCCTGAATCAAGTGAATTTTGAACGAGACCGTGTCCGATGCATCGATGACATAATCCGGTTGCTGTTCGAAGAACGACTCGAATGTCTCTTCATTGTAGAACATCTTCAAGCGAACGATTTCAAGATCCGGATTGATTAACGCAAGACGCTCTGCCATCGCATCGACCTTCGGTTGACCAACTGTCGGAAGCAAAGCATGGATTTGTCGGTTGACGTTTGTGATGTCGATATCATCCTTATCGACGAGAATCAAACGACCTACGCCACTGCGGGCAAGTGCTTCTGCTGAGAACGATCCAACACCACCGATGCCCAGAATAGCGACAGACTTGGATGCCAATGCGTCAAGTCCAGTTTTACCGATTGCTAGTTCATTACGCGAAAATTGATGTAACATCTCATAACCTCACAATACTCATACTGTTTTACTCGGAATTATATCATAAAAAAAAACGTCATGCGACGTGTCAAACAATAAAATAATAAGACGATGGGACCCGAAGTGCCGTGTCGATACCTTATTTTTGAACCTGCTGTGCAGGTGGGTGTCTTATCCGATTCCTATTCGTACGTCCTCCTGCTGTGTTACGAGGCATGTACTACTAGTTGGAACGTCAAACTCCCTATCAAAAAAGAGTGGCTCAAAGATAAAAGGCGGCTCTCGTACAATTCAGGAACCCCATCTGATGCATTTAATATAGCATCCTCCCTTCTGAAATGCAACTACTTCCCACTCCAGAAAAAGATGCTTTTTTCAGGTCCAGCGTTTCGTGAAGTGTTGATTCGAATCATATCTTTGTTGTTGGAATGCGGGATCGAATCGTGGTGTGCGTGTCGCATTCCCGACACCCGCGATGAACGCCCAGTTTCCATAGTTCGAAGCGACATCATAGTCGACCAACTGCTGTTCGAAATACCGCGCTCCGATACGCCAGTCCTGCTTTAATTCATGAATCAGATAACTGGCAACGATTTGCCTTCCGCGATTCGACATCCACCCTGTCTCGCGAATCTCGTTCATGAAGGCATCGACGAATGGCACACCGGTTTTTCCTTCTATCCAGCTTTTTACAGCTAGCTGGTCCGTCTTCCAAGTGTATTGACCTTCTTGTAATCCACTCGACCGGAACAGACGGCTTCCGGTCTCACGCATCGTCAAATGGAAGAAGTCACGCCATAACAATTCAAAATACAACCAGTACGTCGATTCATTCGCTCCCTTTTTTCGCTCGGCTTCCTGTAATTCAGCCATGACGCGGCGTGGTGAGAGTGAACCGTTCGCTAGCCAAGCAGATAACTTCGATGAATCATTTCGTAAGAACCCATTCCGTGTTTCTTTATAGGTGAATACAGGCTTGGCGAGATATTCCTGAAGGCGTGCCCTTCCCGCTGATTCTCCTCCCCGAAATGGGAATGCGGTCTCTGGGTCCGCTTCAACTGATTCCTCTTTTATCAGCTGAATATCAGTTGGTGGATCGAGTGGATCATAGAAGGTCCCTTTCGCCTCGACCCGTTTTCGAAATGCCGTAAAGACGCGCTTTAATTCATCACTTCCGATATCTTCCCGACGATGTAACGTCTGTGTTTCAAAAGAGCGGACGGTATATCTGTCTTCGATATACTGCTCACTTGTCGCTTCTTCTGTTCCGGTCATCTTATGGAAATAGACGGTATCATCCGCTTGCAGATAAGAATCGAGTACCTCACATGTCTTCCCTTCTACTATATCTAGCGTGATCCCGATTTGAGACAGGTGACCCGCTAAGTTCTCAAGTGTCTCTTGTTCGAACCGTTCTTGATGTGTACCTCTTTTAAAATCGCGTTTCTTTTGATCTTTGACGTATACGGCACGAATGACGCCCTGTTCTTCACATGCACTCCGAAGTGCCTCATGATCATCAACACGTAAATCATGACGATACCAAACAACTGCTCCCATATTGATCGTCTCCCCTCTCTTTATACTATGACCTGACTATAGTATTTGGAAAACCACTTAATGTGCCGATGAGGTTTTAAGACGTTGTTTTCGTGGAATATGATTAGTACAACAAACCAGAGGAGTGAATGAATCAATGGCAGCAAAACGCGGTAAACTCAGAACTTTAATGACGCTTGTAACGACGGTTGGACCAATCGTCTATAAATTCTATAAAAAACAGCAGTCTAAAAAATCAATTAACAATCCTAAATAAAAAATGGACGTCTCCTTACCGGAGCGTCCATTTTTTTAACGTTTACTGACACCCTCACTCGCCTCTACATAGAACCGCCATGGATAGGCTGTCGCTTCTCCTGCATTCGGGATACCGATGCGAGTCGTCTGGACGATTGCATCGACCGGGTCAGCAACGAGTCGAAAACGGGCTTGATAAAGATCTTGACCTGAATCAGCTGTCGTTAGACCGAACCCTTGGCACAGTTTCGCTGGTCCATTGACGAGATTGCGTTGTTGCACCGCTGTCAACTCTGCGTAGGAACAACCAAAACGACGTTCAGCGACCCGATCATGACCCCTGATGATTTCGGCACCTCGTAACAACAGTCCGTATCCTTCCCCTTCGTGACCACAAACGATGTTCATGCAATGATGCATACCATATGTGAAATAAACATAGAGATGTCCCGGTGGACCGAACATTGGTGCCGTCCGTTTCGTAGGTTTCCCGGAAAACGAATGAGCGGCTTGATCGTGAGGACCAAGATAGGCTTCGACTTCGACGATTCGCATCGTCACCTCATCGACGGTGATGTGTGTTCCTAAGAAATCTGGACCGACTTCAATCGGTGAGCGCTCAAAAAACTGTCGTTCCATCCGTTCGTCCTCCTTCATGAAACAAGCGAACCTCCCTCTACCGGAAGATTCGCTTGTCGTGTCTTAAGATTGTTTAACTGCTGTTCGAATCGAGAGATCATTTAATTGCGCATCCGAGACTGGGCTTGGTGCTGCCGTCAACAGATCACTTGCTGATGCTGTTTTCGGGAAGGCAATCGTATCACGCAAGTTCGAACGTCCTGCAAGTAACATGACGAGACGGTCTAGACCGAGTGCGATCCCCGCATGTGGTGGTGTTCCGTATTCGAATGCTTCCATCAAGAAGCCGAATTGCTCGTTTGCTTCTTCTTCTGTGAAGCCAAGCAATTTGAACATCCGCTCTTGGATATCCCGTTCGTAGATCCGTTGTGATCCACCGCCGAGCTCGTATCCGTTCAAGACGAGGTCATACGCGACTGCGAGGACTTTTCCAGGATCCGTCTCGAGCAATTCGAGATCTTCACGACGTGGCATCGTGAACGGGTGGTGGTTCGCGTAGAAACGACCATCTTCTTCTTCGTACGTGACGAGTGGGAAGTCTGTCACCCAAAGGAAATTGAAGACTGACTCATCGATCAAGTCGAGTTCCTTCGCTAACTTCTGACGGAGCGCACCTAAGCTGTCTGCTACGATCGATGCTTTTGCTGCGACGAACAACAATAAGTCGCCTGCTTCCGCATCTGTCGCCGCTGTCAGGCGAGCGGTTGCTTCTTCGTCAAAGAACTTCGCGATCGGACCGTTCAATCCTTCCGCTGTCACTTTGACCCAAGCGAGACCTTTTGCGCCGTAGATCGCTGTGAATTCTTGTAACTTATCGATGTCTTTACGCGAGAAGCGCTCAGCTGCACCTTTGACGTTCAAGGCTTTGACTTCGCCACCTGCTTCAAGTGCCATATCGAATACTTTGAATCCTGCCCCTTTGACGGCTTCTGCGACATCAATCAATTCGAGACCGAAGCGTGTATCCGGTTTATCCGAACCATACCGGCTCATCGCTTCTGCGTACGGCATCCGTGGGAATGGTGTCACGATATCTTTGCCAAGCGTTTCTTTCATGACACGCGTCATCATTGACTCCATCATCGCATACAAGTCTTCGATGTCCATGAAGCTCGTCTCGATGTCGACTTGCGTGAATTCAGGTTGACGGTCTGCCCGTAAGTCTTCATCACGGAAACAACGCGCAATTTGGAAGTACCGCTCAAAACCAGATACCATCAGCAATTGTTTGAACAATTGTGGCGATTGTGGCAAGGCGTAGAACTCACCTGGGTGAACACGACTTGGTACGAGATAGTCACGTGCGCCTTCTGGTGTTGATTTCGTTAGGATTGGTGTCTCGACTTCTAGGAAGTCTTGCTCATCAAGGAAGTTCCGCATGATGTTCGATGCTTTCGAACGGAGACGGAATGTCTCTTGGAGCGACGGACGACGCAAGTCAAGATAACGATATTTGAGACGTAAATCTTCTGACGTCTGCTCTGCTTCTTCACTGATTGGGAATGGTGTCATCTTCGCTGCGTTCAAGATGACGACTTCATCCGCGACAACTTCGACTTGTCCAGTCGGGATGTTCGGGTTCGGATTCTCACGTGCGATGACGTGCCCTTTAATATCGAGGACATACTCCGAACGAATGGATTCCGCAAGACGGTGTGCCTGCTCGTTTTCCGGTTGGAAGACGATTTGGACGATGCCGCTACGGTCGCGGAGATCTAGGAAGATCAATCCTCCTAAGTCACGTCGTTTTTGAACCCATCCTTTAAGTTGAACGTGTTGTCCGATGACTTCTTCCGTCACCTGACCGTTCATATGCGTGCGTCCGATCATTGTGCTTCCTCCTTTAATTTCGCGACGATCGTATCAGCGACTGCTGATAACGGAACGTCCGTCTGTTCCCCTGTAGCCATGTTCTTCAGCGCCGCTGCGCCACGCTCGACTTCTTCATCCCCGAGGATGACCGTGTAGCGTGCCTTCAAGCGATCGGCTGCCTTGAATTGTCCTTTGAACTTCCGACCGAGATAATCGCGATCCGCGACAAGTCCTTCAAGACGCATCAATTGTAAGAGACGCGTTGCTGTCTTTTCGACTTCGTCACTGCCTTGCGCGACGATGAAGACGTCGATTTGATCGTCGACTGCCGGTAAGACGTTCTCATTCTCAAGCGCCATCAATAAACGTTCAATACCGATTCCGAATCCAATTCCCGGTGTTGCCGGTCCACCGATTTGTTCAACGAGACCGTTGTATCGCCCACCGCCACATAATGTCGTGATCGCTCCGAAGCCTTCTGCTTCTGACATGATCTCGAACGCCGTGTGATTGTAATAATCGATTCCGCGGACAAGCGTTGGATCAACGACGTACTCGATGCCAAGTGCATCTAAGTGAAGCAATACTTCGTCGAAGTAGGCTTTTGATGCCGGGTTCAAGTAATCGAGAATTGATGGTGCTGTTGCCATGCTCGGGTGATCGCGGTCGACTTTACAGTCGAGGACCCGAAGTGGATTCGTTTCGAGACGATTCTGACAGTCCTGACACAACTCGTGAACGACCGGTTTGAAGTGAGCGACGAGTGCTGCCCGGTGTGCCGCACGACTTTCGTTATCCCCGAGTGTATTGATGACGAGCTTGAGGTGCTTCAAGCCGAATGACCGGTAGATGCTCATCGCGAGACTGATGACTTCCGCATCGATTGCTGGTTGTTCACTTCCGAGTGCTTCGACTCCGTATTGGTGGAGCTGACGGAAACGACCTGCTTGCGGACGTTCATAACGGAACATCGGTCCAATGTAGAACAATTTCGTCGGTTGGTTCGGTGAACCGAACAGTTTGTTCGTCACGAATGAACGAACGACAGCAGCCGTTCCTTCTGGGCGTAACGTCAACTGGTCTTTTCCGCGTTTCTCAAGCATGAACATTTCTTTTTGAACGATATCCGTCGTCTCACCGACGCCACGTTTGAAGAGTTCTGTCTCCTCAAAAATCGGCGTCCGGATTTCCTTATAGTTGTAACGCTTACTGATGTCACGTAATTGTTGTTCGATGTACTGCCAACGTTCGACTGTTCCTGGAAGGACATCAAACGTACCGCGTGGTAATTTCATCTCAAATTCCTCCTTTTTTGAATACAAAAAAGTCCTCGTCCGCAAAGGGACGAGAACTTGAAGATCCCGTGGTACCACCCTGGTTGTCAAATCACATTTGACCACTCGGTGCAGTTAACGCCTGCGTACGACCTTCCCTACTATCAGTTCAGGAAGATACCTCGGAAGGGTCTTTCATCGAGTTCGTCTGTTCGCCCTTCCAGCCAAGGGGCGACTCTCTAAGCAGACGAGGTCTTGATTACTCCTCTTCGTCTTCGGTCGTATGAATCATTTGGTTACGTCTAATATTGCCTCGTCTCTCGGTTCCTGTCAAGCGTTTGCTTCTTTTTCAAGAATCAATGTCACCGGTCCATCATTGACGAGCGCGATATCCATCATCGCACCAAACTGACCTGTCTCGACTGTCAGTCCTTGCGCACGAAGACGTTCATTAAACGCTTCATACAACGCGTTGGCAACATCCGGTTTCGCTGCTTCTGTAAAAGCAGGACGACGTCCTTTTTTGACATCACCATATAACGTGAACTGCGAGACGGACAGAATCTGACCGTCGACATCTTGCAACGAGCGGTTCATCCGTTCTTCCTCATCTTCAAACACACGGAGTCCTGCGATTTTATCAGCTAACCAGTTCACCTGATCGATCGTGTCTTCGTGCGTGACCCCGACAAGCAAGAGAAAACCTTGCTTGATTTGACCGATGACCTCCTGATCGACTGTGACACTTGCTTCTTTGACTCGTTGTAATACGACTCGCATGACTCATCCGCTCCTTACGTCATCATGACGCGATGTACAGCATACACGTCAGAGATTTGTTTGATCCGATCGACGACTTTCTGTAAATGATTGACGTTGTTGATCGCGATCGTCATCGTGATTTTGGCTTGCTTACTGTCGTCACCTTTCCCGCTGACGGCAACGATGTTCGTATTCGTCGCAGATACTGACTGTAAGACATCATTCAGTAATCCAGCCCGGTCGAATCCTGAAATTTCGATTTCGACGTTATAACTCTTAACGGCTTTACCTTCGTGTTCCCACTCGACTTCGAGCAAGCGCTCTGGATTTTGTTCGTGAATGACGTTCAAACAATCCGTCCGGTGAATCGAGACACCCCGTCCACGTGTGATGTACCCGACGATATCATCCCCTGGTACCGGATTACAACAGCGGCTCATGCGAACGAGCATGTTGTCGATGCCTTTGACACGAACGCCTTCTGGATTTTCTTTCTTCGGACGATCGAACGTCTTCATCTCGCTGATGGCTTCGTTCAGTTCAAGATTTTTGGACTCTTTGTCTTTGCGTAACTTTTCCGTCAATTTGTGCGCGACTTGAGCAGCGGTCAGACCATGATAGCCAACGGCAGCATACATATCTTCTTCTTGCGCGAAGTTGAACTTCCGCGTCACGTCTTCAAGCGTCTTCTCATTGATGACTTCCTTCGGCTCGAATCCGAGTTTTTTCACTTCTGCTTCGATCAGTTCCCGTCCTTTGGAGACATTCTCTTCGCGTTGCTGACGTTTGAACCATTGACGGATTTTATTCTTCGCCTGACTCGACACACAAATCTTGAGCCAGTCCTTACTTGGACCATAACTGTGCTTCGACGTGACGATTTCAATGATATCGCCTGTCTTCAGTTTATAATCGATCGGTACCATCCGCCCGTTAACTTTCGCCCCGATCGTCCGGTGACCAATTTCCGTGTGAATCCGGTAAGCATAATCAATCGGAACAGACCCTTTCGGGAGTTCGATGACGTCACCTTTTGGTGTAAAGACGTACAACATGTCACTAAAGAAGTCGACTTTGACCGATTCCATGAATTCTTCAGCATCTGCCGTATCTTTCTGCAATTCAAGAATTTCACGGAAATGGGCAATCTTATCCTCAAAGCCTGATTTCGCTTCCTGTTCCTTACCTTCTTTATACGCCCAGTGAGCGGCAATCCCGTACTCGGCAATAAAGTGCATGTCCCGTGTCCGAATTTGGACCTCGAGCGGCTCGCCTTTCGGTCCGATGACCGTCGTATGCAGCGATTGATACATGTTCGGCTTCGGCATCGCGATATAATCCTTGAAACGTCCCGGCATCGGTTTATATTGCGTATGAATGATTCCGAGAACGGCGTAACAATCCTTGATTGAATCGACGATGATACGAACAGCCATTAAGTCATAAATTTCACTGAACTCTTTTTTCGAGTTTTGCATCTTGTTGTAAATGGAATAGATATGCTTCGGACGTCCATCGACTTCCGCCGCAATCTGTACATCATCGAGTACTTCGTTGACCTCTTCGATGACCGAACTGACGAGCGCTTCGCGTTCCGTCCGTTTTTGTTTCATCATTGAGACAATCCGGTAGTACTGTTGTGGATTGATATAACGCAAACTGATGTCTTCAAGTTCCCACTTGATCGTCGAAATCCCGAGACGATGGGCAAGCGGCGCAAAGATTTCAAGCGTCTCTTCTGCCTTTTGCACCTGCTTTTCCTTGACCATATGTTGCAACGTCCGCATGTTGTGCAGACGGTCAGCCAGTTTGATCAAGATGACGCGAATATCTTCTGCCATCGCGATGAACATTTTCCGGTGGTTCTCAGCAAGCTCTTCACGCTTTGATTTATATTTGATTTTCCCGAGTTTCGTGACGCCATCAACAAGCATCGCGACGTCAGGACCGAATCGTTCCGTTAATTCTTCGAGTGTAATGTCCGTATCTTCGACGACATCATGAAGAAGCGCAGCGACGATCGTCGTTGCATCCAAACCAATATCGACTAAGATACCGGCAACTTGTACCGGATGAATGATGTATGGTTCCCCGGAACGGCGGAATTGACCATCATGTTCGTCTTTCGCGAATTGGTAAGCCCGTTCGATGTCTTTGACTTCAGCTTGCGTCATGTATTCCGCACATCGAGCGAGAAGGTCTTCTACATTTACGATTTGTTTGTTTGTCATCCCTTTTCCTCACCCAGTCCCCGGGATCGTCTGCAACGGAATCCCTAATATATAGTTCTTATTATCGTGAAATCTTGAGAAGATGTCAAAATAAAAAGAAATACCCCCTTGGTCATCATGTAACCAAGAGAGTATGCATGCTTTAGTCTTCGTAGCGAATCAATGAGAGAACGTCGTATCCTTCGAGTTTCTCACGTCCACCAAGACCATCGAGTTCAATCAAGAATCCGATTCCGGCAACCGTTCCGCCTAATTTTTCAATCATTTGAATCGTCGCTTCGATCGTACCACCTGTTGCAAGCAAGTCGTCAAGGATGACGACGCGTTGTCCTGGTTGAATCGCATCTTCATGCATCGTCAAGACATCTTTTCCGTACTCAAGACCATACTCGACACGGACTGTCTCACGTGGTAATTTTCCTTCTTTACGGACAGGTACGAATCCGATTTCCATCGCGTAAGCGGCTGGGCAACCAACGACGAATCCACGTGCTTCCGGACCCGCGATGACATCAGCGCCTTTACTGCGTGCATATTCGACGAGTGCATCAACCGATTGTTTGTACACTGGTCCGTTCTGCATGAGTGATGTGATGTCTTTGAAACTGATTCCTTCTTTCGGCCAGTTTTCGACCTCTTTTATATGCTGTTTGAACTCCATGTCTTTTCCTCCTGCTTCGCCGCTTCTACCAAAGTATCAAAACGCTCTTTCAACTGAGCGAGTGACGAATAAATGTATTGTTGCTCGAGCTCTTGACGCGCTTCATGACGCTGGTACGTCGGAGCTTCCGTCAGATCTCGTTTTGCAGCATTTGGGTTCACACCCGGCAGCCCGTCCTCCATTGTAACAAGAAAATCAAGTTCCGAGAATACCGAATGCATAAAGTTAATCGATCGTTTCGTCCATTTTCGCGATTTCGACAAACGTACAAGACCAATCCGGAGCTCGTCACGCGGACATTTCGCGAAATACTGGAAGTACTGTTTGAAGTCCTCCCGCGATGGAATCGTCTCGAAATAATAGCCCTCGTCCTTAAAGGCACAATAAATCCGCTCTGCCTGTTGCACGTAAGGATGGAACGCAACTTCTTCTTCCGGTAGATCGAGGAAGACGATGTTTTGGCGAATCGGTCCGTTCAACGGACGTTCGGCGTACTTTTCTTTCACCTCATCGGTAAAGGCAACGAATGTCGTCGTCTCATGCGGTAACGCGAATAGTTCGCTCAGCGGTCGCTTACCCCCACGATAATCAAACACTTGAACATCTTCGACGGCGACATCTTGAATCATCAATTGTGGTTTACGGAACCCATTCCATTCATTAATGTTCAGACTGCCCATCAAGTGAATCTCCGACAGGGTCGAGACTTCATCGACAAGGTCGCCGAAGCCGAAGCCGATCGCATCGAGTTCCTTCCCGTCGCCTGATAGTAGTGCTTTGACATGCGTCAAGTCACGACCGATCCGCTTCATGTCACGGATCTTCGCTTGCTCGATGACAATCCGTGGCGCGGGATTCCCCATCCCGAATGGCGCGAGTCGCTGAATATCTTCAATCAACTGGATTGAGACATCACTGACTTGCAGACGTAAGTCGACATCGATCGTCGCAATGAACGCGTCATCTGGTAACGTGCTCGCTTGTTCATTCAAGCGTTGACGTAACGCTTCGACGTCATCGGAAGACAGCGTCATACCAGCAGCAGCCGGATGTCCTCCGAAATGCGGCAAGATATCTTCACATTTCGTCAGTTCAGCAAAGAGATCAAAGGCTGGAATCGATCGTCCAGATCCCTTCGCGGTTCCTTTTTCAGCGTCATGACACAACATGATGACGGGACGATGATATTTTTCAACGAGTCGCGAAGCGACAATCCCAACGACACCTGGATTCCAGTCTGCCGCATCGACGACGAGTACGCGGTCCTCTTTAAACCGTTCTTCGACAAGCGCCGTCGCTTCTTCCGCAATCTGCTTGACGATATCTTGACGCTGCTTATTTTGTTGGTCGAGTTGCTTCGCGAGGTGAAGTGCCTCATCCTTACTTTCCGCTAGTAACATCTCAAGCGCTGGCATCGCCGAATCAAGACGACCTGCCGCATTGATCCGCGGACCGAACGCAAATCCGACCGATTCTTCGGTCAGTTCGTCTTCCGTCAAACTACAAACGTCCCGTAACGCAAGGATACCCGGACGTTCACTCGCATTCAGCGCCTCGATGCCACGAATCGCTAGCAACCTGTTCTCGCCGACAAGTGGGACGAGATCGGCAATCGTTCCGAGCACGGCAAGATCGAGTAACTCGACGGGTTCACGGTCAAGCAGTGCATGCGCGACTTTAAAAGCAACACCTGCCCCAGCAAGTTTTGAGAACGGATAGTCTGGATCGACACCTGGATGGATTAAGGCAAAGGCATCAGGTAACGTTTCTTTGGCTTCGTGGTGATCGGTAATGATTAAATCGACACCGAGTTCTTTCAGGACATCTGCTTCGTGGATGCCGGAAATGCCGCAGTCAACGGTAATGACGAGACTAAAGCCTTCTTCTGCAGCCCAGCGAAAAGCGGCTTCGTTTGGTCCATAGCCTTCCGTGAATCGGTTCGGGATATAACACTCTGCCATCCCTCCGATTTCAATCAAGGCGTGCCAGAGAATCGCAGCGGAACTCACGCCGTCGACGTCATAATCACCGTAAATTAAAATCATCTCGCCCTCGTCAACGGCACGTTGAATCCGTTCGACGACTTTTGGCATGTCTTTAAAGGCAAATGGATCATGAAATGCCATTTGATCGGTTTCTAAAAAATCACGGGCAGCTTCACGTGTCGTGAATCCCCGTTGGACAAGTAGTTGTGCGACGTGCGGTGAGATCGTGCCATCCGCCGTCAATTGTTCGATCTGTTCTGAATCGATGACTTTATCAAGCCATGTTTTTTTAGCATGGTACATCTCAAACCCTCCAATCAACTTCCCCATTATAATAGAAAATCCGCACCAGCGATAGCTGATGCGGATACTCTTTTAGGAAGCACGTTTTGTCCGACCGAGCGTCCGACCTTTCATGACGAGCCAGAGTTGTGCAGCGATGAAGATCGAAGAATACATTCCCATGATCAACCCGACGAGCAAGGCAAGACTAAATCCACGAATCGCTTCGCTACCGAAGATGTAGAGTGCTGCTGCTGTCATGATGACCGTGACGACCGTATTGATCGAGCGGATGATCGTCTGTTGGATCGATTCATTGACGATATGCTGCAACTCATCAAATGAGACTTTCCGTCCACCTTTTTCAGCAAGTCCGAGATTTTCTCGTACCCTGTCGAACGTAACGATCGTATCGTTGACGGAATACCCGATGATCGTCAAGACGGCTGCGATGAAGTAAAGATTGACTTCGATCTGGAACAGCGAAAAGAAAGCAATGATCATCAACGCATCATGTAGCAATGCGAGGACTGTCGCAATCCCGTAGAGCGGTTGGAATCGGAACGAGACGTAGATGACGATCCCGAGTGACGCAAGTAAGACGGCATAAATCGCGTTACGCGCGATTTCCCGACCGACTTGTGCCGAAACTGTCGAGATACTCGGTTCTTTCTTGTATTCCGCTTCAACCGATTGTTTGATTTCAGAAATTTGTTCTTGGCTGAATTCACCAACGAACGTGACGTTCGCTAACTTTCCGCCTTGAGCGAATTGAATACCATCGATTTCTTCCGCATCAATCCCGGCATCTTCAATGACAGAGCGGACGTCCGCTTCCTTGATTTGATTCTCAGAAGAAATCTCGACACGCGTTCCTTGCGTGAAGTCGATCCCGAGGTTTAAACCACGGAACGACAACAAGAGGACCGACACGATGACAAGCGCGATCGTGATTGCGAAATAGATTTTACGATGTTTGACGTAATCGAATTTCGTAGGATTAAAGCTCACGGATTTCACTCTCCTTTACACCGAACCATGATTTCTTCTTATCGAACCATCGGCTACTGACAAGGAGCTGCATCAGGTAACGTGAGACAAAGACGTTCGTGACGAACGTGACGGCGATCGAAACCATCAACATGATGGCGAATCCTTTGACCGTACTTGTACCAAAGTAGTACAACACACCAGCAGAGATCAACGTCGTCAAGTTGGCATCAAGAATCGTACCAAACGAACGACGGTTACCGGCTTTGAATGCGGACAAGACGGATTTACCACTTCGTAATTCATCCTTGATCCGCTCAGCAGTGATGATGTTCGCATCGACCGCCATCCCGACTCCAAGAACGAGTGCCGCAATCCCCGGTAACGTGAGGACAGCATTGATCCCGTTAAAGAAGATCATGACGAGATAGATGTAGAACAGCAACGTGATGATCGAAACGAATCCAGAGATCCGGTAGAACAGTAGCATGAACAAGAAGACAGCGGCTACACCGATTGCTGAGGCGAAGAGCGTCTGATCAAGTGCGTCCTGTCCAAAAGCAGCAGAGACCGACGTCGAGTAGATTTCCTCGAGTTTGACCGGTAGTGCGCCGGCGTTTAGGATCGACGATAATTGTTTCCCGTACTCGGCATCGATATCGCCACCAGAAATGATCGCTTTATCCGAATTGATCGGTTGTGTGACCGATGCATCCGAGACGATCTTCGAGTTTGCTTTTTGAATTTCTTTTTCATACGAATCGCCTTTCTCATAATCGAGCCAGATGACGAGACGATTCGCAGGTGGTTGCATTTGTGAGACTTTTTGTGTCACTTCATAGAATTTCTCTTTTGATTTCATCGTCAACTCGACGAGTGGTTCATTCGTGTTCGGATCATATCCGACTTTTGCCCCTTTGGCTTTTAAGTCTGATCCATCGAGCAACAACTTATCGTTGATGTCACGGAATGACAATTGTGCTGTCGAAGAGAGGATTTGACGCGCTTCCGTCTGATCCTTGACGCCAGCAAGCTGAACGCGAATCCGGTTATCGCCTTCGATCCGGATATCTGGTTCAGAGACACCGAGGACGTTGACACGGTTCTCGATTGCCGTCAGCGTCGCACTCATCGCATTTTGATCGATGACGTCTCCTTCTTTCAGCGGTTGTACTTCATACAAGACTTCGAAGCCACCCTTAAGGTCAAGGCCGAGCTTCGTATCCTTCAACAACCATGACGATGTCGTACCAATCAGTACGAGCAACGCAATGACGACGATGAAGAATGTGGCAAGTTTCCCTTTCTTGATCATGCTACATTGTCCTTTCTCTAGTTCCCAGTATATTTTCAGACAACTTTGTTCTCCTACCCTAGCTTACAAAAGAAATGGTAATCTTAGCAAACGTTTTTCTCATATATAAACAGAAAAGACGCTCCGGAATCCGGAAAGCGCCTTTTCAATGCCTTATTCGACAGTTTCGTCGTCCATGACAGTCGTTGATTTTTTCGTCACTTCTGCGACAGCACTTCGGTTGAATGTCAATTGTGCATTACCTGACTTCAATGTCACCGTCATGTCGTCAACTTTTTGGACAACCCCGTGAAGACCACCGATCGTAACGATCGAGTCGCCGCGTGAGAGTTCATTTTGCATCTGACGCACTTGCTTCTGGCGTTTGTTCTGTGGACGGATCAACAAGAAATAGAACACCACGAAGATCAAGATCATCGGGAGGAATGTGATTAAGCCTTCCATCTGATTCAGCTCCTTTATCATTCAAATCACGTTCATTATACCGTGAAAGAATTGATTTGTCAGACGATTTGTTAGAAATTCTTTGCGTTCGGTAAATTGTAACCGTATTCTTCGAAGAATTCTTCCTTGAAATCGAGCAGACGATCTTCACGAATCGCTTGGCGAACGCCTTCCATCAACTTGACGAGGAAGTGAAGATTGTGTGTCGAACACAGATGCAGACCGAATGTTTCTTGCGCCCGAATCAAGTGATGGATGTACGAACGCGAGTAATTTTTACATGCGTAGCAATCACATTTCTCGTCGAGTGGACGGAAATCACGTGCATATTTGGCATTCCGGACGACAAGACGTCCTTGTGATGTCATCAACGTACCGTTTCGTGCGATCCGTGTCGGTAAGACACAGTCGAACATATCGATTCCGCGAATCGCGCCTTCAATCAACGCATCCGGTGAACCAACGCCCATTAAGTAACGAGGCTTATCTTCCGGCATGAGTGGTGTCGTGAATTCAAGCGCCCGGTACATGACGTCTTTTGGCTCACCGACCGAGAGACCACCGACCGCATAACCCGGGAAATCAAGGGCAACGAGGTCTTTTGCACTTTGACGACGTAAGTCTTCATATTCTCCACCTTGGATGATTCCAAAGAGTGCTTGATCGTGCGGACGTTCATGCGCTGCAAGACAACGTTCTGCCCAGCGGCTCGTCCGTTCGACGGATGCTTTCATGTACTCGTGAGAAGCTGGGTACGGTGGGCACTCGTCAAACGCCATCATGATATCTGAACCGAGTGCATTCTGGATTTCCATCGCTTTTTCTGGCGACAAGAACAATTTGTCCCCGTTCAAGTGGTTCCGGAAATGAACGCCTTCTTCTGAGATGTTCCGAAGGTCAGCGAGTGAGAAGACTTGGAAACCACCTGAGTCCGTGAGAATCGCGCCATCCCAATTCATGAATTTATGCAGACCGCCCGCTTCCTTGATGACATCATGTCCTGGACGAACCCAGAGGTGGTACGTGTTCGCGAGGATGATGTTCGCGTTCATGTCCTTGATTTGTTCCGGTGCCATCGTCTTGACTGTCGCTTGTGTTCCAACCGGCATGAAGACCGGTGTCTCGAAACTGCCGTGCGGCGTGTGGACGATTCCTAACCGCGCTCCGGATTGTTTACATGTTTTGATATGTTCGTATGTTACCGCGTGTTTTGTCATTAGTTTCGTTCCTCTCTCGTTAAGAACATCGCATCACCAAAGCTAAAGAAGCGATAGCCGTTTGCAACTGCTTCTTCGTAGGCATGCAGAATGTGTTCTCGTGTCGATAACGCGGACACGAGCATGATCAATGTTGATTTTGGTAAGTGGAAGTTCGTGATCAATCCATCAATCCCTTTGACTTCCTGACCTGGGAAGATGAAGATGTCCGTCCAGCCCGTTGCTTCGACGAAGTCGCCATGGTCACGAATGACCGTTTCAAGCGTCCGTGTCGATGTCGTTCCGACTGCGATGATCCGTCCGCCTTGTTTCCGTGTTTCGCGTAGCAAGGCAGCTGAACTTTCCGGCAGTTCGTAGTACTCACTGTGCATTTTATGACTATCGATGTCGTCGACCGAGACAGGGCGGAATGTGCCAAGTCCAACGTGTAACGTCAACGGTGCGATCCGAACGCCTTTCGCTTTGAGCGCTTCGAGCAATTCCGGCGTGAAATGTAGACCAGCCGTCGGTGCTGCCGCACTTCCGCGTTCCCGAGCATACACCGTCTGGTAACGATCTTGATCCTCGAGTTGTTCGTGAATGTACGGTGGCAGTGGCATCGTTCCAAGTTGGTCGAGCACTTCATAGAAAATGCCGTCATAGAAAAACTTCAGGATTCGTCCCCCGTCTTCAAGTGCTTCGACACACTCAGCACGGAGTAATCCGTCACCAAACGACAAAATCGTTCCTGGTTTAACGCGTTTTGCCGGTTTCGCAAGTGTTTCCCAGACATCGTCACTCGTCTGTTTCAAGAGTAACAATTCGATTTTCCCACCCGTCTCTTCCTTCACACCAAAGAGACGTGCTGGTAAGACTTTCGTATCGTTGATGACGAGTGTATCGCCTTCGCGGAAGTGGTCGACGATATCATGGAAGTGCTGGTGCTGAATCGCACCGGTCTCCCGATCGAGAACCATCAATTTCGAACTCGTCCGGTCGAGCAATGGCACTTGGGCAATTTGTTCTTCTGGTAAATGAAAATCAAATAAATTTACATCCATTGGTTCAATTTCCTTCTTTCAGTCCTAAATGTTGGCGGGCGAACGGTGTTAAGACACGTCCGCGCGGGGTACGTTGTAAAAATCCTTGTTGCAGTAGATATGGTTCATACACATCCTCGATCGTCTGCGCATCTTCCCCGATCGTCGCTGCGATCGTCTCGAGTCCGACCGGACCACCGGCAAACCGTTCTGCAAGCGATCGTAGTAAACGATGGTCGACATCGTCGAGTCCGAGCGCATCGACATGCAAGCGATCAAGCGCACTTGTCGCAAGCGTGGCATCGATCTCGGTTTGATGGGCGACTTGAGCAAAATCACGGACACGCCGTAATAACCGGTTCGCGACACGTGGTGTTCCGCGTGAACGAAGCGCGATGGCTTCTGCTGCCAGACGATCCGCTTCGAATCCGAACAATCGTGACGTCCGGGTCACGATTGCAGACAACTCTGACATCGTATAATATTCAAGCTTCAGCGTCACGCCAAAACGATCACGTAGCGGTGCTGATAACATCCCCGCACGTGTCGTTGCACCGACGAGCGTAAACGGTGGCAAGTCAATCCGAACACTGCGGGCAAGTTCCCCTTGACCGATGACGATATCGAGACAATAATCCTCCATCGCCGGATACAGGATCTCTTCGATCGATCGACTCAATCGATGAATCTCGTCGATGAACAAGACATCACCCGGTTCCAGTGATGATAGGATTGCTGCCAAATCACCCGGTCGTTCGATCGCAGGACCGGCTGTCGTCTTGATGCCGACTCCCATCTCGTTCGCGATGATCGTTGCAAGCGTCGTCTTCCCGAGCCCCGGAGGACCGTAGAGAAGAACGTGATCGAGTGTTTCCTGACGAATTTTTGCCGCCTCGATGAAGACACTTAAATTTCCTTTTGCTTTCTCCTGCCCGATATATTGCTCGAGCGTTTGAGGACGCAGACTCCACTCTTCTTGATCTTCCGCATGGGCGGATTCTGACAAAATGCGCTCTTCCATGTCCTCACCTCACATTCAATAACAACTGGAGTGCCCGTTTGACATATTGATCCGTCGACAGAACTTCTGCCTGCAACGCTTTTTTGACTTTCTCGACTTCTCGGTCACTGTAACCAAGCGCCGTTAAGGCTTCACAAGCTTCATTCAGCTCAGCATTGCCTTGCGCGAACAAGCCTTCGCTCGGTACGTAATCCGGTGCGAGCTCAGCTAACTTTCCTTTTAGGTCGAGCGTCATTTGCTTCGCTGTTTTCTTGCCGACACCTGGGAATTTGACGAGATAACTTTCTTTCTCTTGTTCAATCGCTTCAACGAGCGCATCGACATTCCCTGATGCGACGATCGCAAGCGCTCCTTTTGGTCCAATCCCAGTTACACCGAGCAACTTCGTGAACAAGGCACGCTCACGACGGGAACGGAATCCAAATAAGACTTCTTGGTCCTCACGGACATAATGATACGTATATACGATGATCTGTTCTTCTCCGGTCCGATAAAAAAACGGGTTCGGTGCTACGATTTTGTAGCCAATCCCGCCAACTTCTACCGTCACGAATTCCGCACAGACATAAGCGACTTCGCCGCGTACGAATTCTATCAATGTGGAACGCTCCCATCCTTAAACAAACTCTCGTGTTATTGTAGCATACATCTTCGTTTGGCTTCAAAGCGTTCTTCAGCAAAAATCAATACATATGTTCGCTCTCTCAATGCGAATACAAAAAAGCGTGATCGTTCGCACGACCACGCTCTCACCCTTTATTTTATGAACGCTCAAGCATCCGTTCGAGCGCCAACACGGCATGCCGCGTCGTCTCTGCGTCTACCGTGATGATGTTAACCGGATCACCGGCTTCGACTTGTTCGAGCGCCCACGCCAAGTGCGGTAAGTCAATCCTGTTCATCGTCAGACACGGACACATGAATGGATTGAGCGACACGATATCAAGTTCCGGATGAGTCGTCGCAAGTCGATTGACGAGATTCATCTCTGTTCCGATCGCCCACTTCGTTCCAGGAGCAGCCTGTTCGACTTGTTGAATGATGTACGCCGTTGATCCGTTGAGATCAGACGCTGCTACGACTTCGTGCGAACATTCCGGATGGACGAGAATCTTTCGCTCCGGATCCGTCTTGCGGAACTGTTCAATCTGACCGACCGTGAATTTCTCGTGGACCGAGCAATGTCCTTTCCATAAGATGACGCGGACGTCCTGGTCTTCCCCGTCAAAAACGAGTTCGTCCTTGATCGGATCCCAAATCGCCATCTGTTCTAATGGAATTCCGAGTGCGTGCGCCGTATTGCGACCGAGGTGTTGATCGGGCAGGAAGAATAAGATGTCGCGTTCAGCGAGCGCCCACTTGACCATCTGGACAGCGTTCGATGACGTCACCGTCGCCCCACCGTGACGACCGACGAACGCTTTGATTGCTGCCGTCGAATTGACATACGTCAACGGTAAAATCAACTCCCCGAACCGTTCCGTCAAGATCGTAAAGGCACGCTCCGTTTGCGTATCGTTTGCCATGTCCGCCATCGAACAACCAGCACGCATGTCAGGCAAAACGACCGTATGTGACGCATCTGTCAACATATCTGCCGTCTCTGCCATGAAGTGGACACCACAAAAGACTGTATATTCCGCTTCTGTCATCTGCTTCGCGACTTGCGCGAGCTGGAGCGAATCTCCCGTCGCATCCGCGAACTGGACGACTTCATCCTTTTGGTAGTGGTGGGCAGGTAAGAACAAGCGACTGCCCATCCGTGCTTTGACCCCTTCGATGATGGCGATCAATTCTGCTTCTGATTGTTGTAAGTACGACGCCGGAATTCCCTCGTGACGTAATAGATCAAATGACATCTTTTTTTCCTCCTTCGATTTTCATACTGATATCAAGTGCTGTTGCCGAATGGGTGAGTGCTCCAAGTGAGATGACGTCTGCTCCGCTATCCGCGAAGTCTGATAACGTGTCTATCGTGATCCCGCCGGATAGTTCGACCGTGATATGCGGTGGAATCAATTGCCGGAGCTGTTTGATTTCTGCTGGTGTCCGGTTATCGAGCATGATGATATCGACTCTTGCAGCCACTGCCTCAAGCACTTCCGCTTCCGTCTCGACTTCGACTTCGATCGGTGTCGTATGACCTGCGACACGTTTTGCTCGCGTCACCGCTTCCGTGATCGATCCCGCGACCGTGATGTGGTTATCTTTGATCATGACCGCGTCATCGAGACGTCCGCGATGGCTATAGCCACCCCCGACGCGAACGGCATGTTTTTCAAGCATTCGTAATCCAGGAGTCGTCTTTCGTGTATCTGTGATTCGGATTCGTCCTGTTGCCATTTCAACGGCTTGACGTGTCTTCGTCGCAATCCCGGATAAACGTTGCACCAAGTTCAAGGCGACCCGTTCTCCACTTAAAATATCCTGTAACGAACCAGACCACTCGGCAAGGAGTGTGCCTCGCGTGACGACCGTCCCTTCCGCTACATGAATCGTCACGTCGACTTGTAACAGATGCGCCATCTCCCGAATGATGTCTGCTCCGCAAAAAACTCCGTCTTCCTTTGCTAAAAAACGACCGGTCCCGCGTTCTTGTCCCGTCAGACATCCTTCACTCGTGATGTCCCACTGTCCGATATCCTCGATTAAAAATGCCTCCAGTTGTTGCCGTAACTGCCACTTGTTCAACGTTCTCATCCTCTCCTGTCAATCGACTCCGTGCTCCTTCAAGCAACAAACATGCCGTTACGTGACGTAATCGATTTTCTTCCGCTTCCTGTCCGAATTTGTCTAATGTCCAACTTTTTAATGTGTTCAGACATTCTCGTATCTGCCTAACATCCATTTCGACACCAATGACCGTCGATAGACGGTCTGTTACGGAACGAAGTGTTCCCGGACGTCGTTTTATTTGTTTGACTGAACGTTCCGGTAACAGCTTGAGCTGTTCTGCTACCGCTTTTCCCATGACGACACATTCAAGGAGCGAGTTCGACGCCAGACGATTTCGACCGTGTAGTCCAATCGATGCTGTCTCGCCGACCGCGTATAGTCCTTCGACCTGCGTCCGCCCTGAAAGGTCCGTCTCGATCCCACCCATTAAGAAATGAATGCCTGGTGCAATTTCAACGAGATCCGGATTTATGTTCAGTTTTTCACATTTTTCTACAAACGTTGGAAACCGTTTCGTTCGGTCGACGACGTTCGACGTATCGAGATAGACCGGTTCGTATTTTCGCACCTCATGGATTCGTTTTGCGACTTCATCTCGCGCCGCTAAATCTTGCATCGGATGATCCGCCATGATCCGGTCGCCATTTTTCGTTACAAGCGTCGCTCCTGCACCTCGTAATGCTTCCGTGATTAAACCTTCCGAACGACCTGCATGAACGAGTACCGTCGGATGATGCTGGATATAACCGAGATCACGAATCGTCGCCCCCGCTTCAAAGGCGAGTGCAATCCCGTCCCCTTGAATCAAAGGGTCATTCGTCGACGCTGCGAATAATCCACCCACTCCACCGGTCGCGAGAATCGTTGCGCGCGCCACAATCTCGATCGGCTCTCCCTCGCTATATCCGACTGCACCTACTACCTGTCCATTTACTTGAATCAACTCTGTGATATGCGTCTGCTCAAGAATCGGAAATGGTACTTGCGGCATCAACGTCTCCATGATCCGTTTACCAGTCTCGTCCCCGCCACAGTGATAAATCCGCGGCAAACGATGTGCTCCTTCACGACCGAGTAAAAACTCTCCCTCGGACTGATCGAATAAAACGCCTTGTCGTAATAAGAATTCCATCGCCTCGGTTCCCGATCGGGTGACGTAATCGACGACGGACCGATTGATACGCCCTTTTGCTGCTTGGCACGTATCTTCAAAGTGACCACGATGATCGATTTCTGCATAAGCGGAAGCAATCCCACCTTGTGCTCGAACGGAATTCGTCTCAAATCGCGAACCTTTCGAGACAAGTAATGCGTTCATTCCCGATGGAAGATGCAGGGCGACTGAAATCGCGGCAAGCCCTGTTCCGATGATCAACACATCCGTCTCAAGTCTTTTATGTAAAGACATATGATTTACACCTCTATATCTAAATGTTTACTATTGACTTGACAATAAGTTTGGCATACTTTTAGCTGAGTGACAAGACGAAAGGACAGGATTTTTTCATGATCTATCTCGATTACGCAGCGACGACTCCGCTGCATCCACAAGCACTCGATCATTATCAACAAGCCGCTCAGTCGTTCTACGGCAACAGTTCTTCTCTTCACGACATCGGTGGGGATGCTGAACGTTTACTCGAACGAGCCCGTCACTATCTGATGCAACAATTGGCTCAACAAGAAGGAACCGTTATCTTTACAGGGAGCGGATCAGAAGCGAATTACATCGCTTTGACACACTTGATGCGACAGAGTAACAAATCAGTTGTCTTGACACTTCGATGTGAACACGATTCGGTCTTGCTTCCGCTTGCGCGCTGGGCACAAGAAACACGGCACCTGTCTTTATTACCGGACGGAACGTTCGATTGGGAACAATTCGTCGCGACTTGTACGGACGAGATTGGTGTCGTCTCGATTCAACACGTCAATTCGGATACGGGTTTTCGCTTTCCCGTCGAACGAATTGCAGCTTACTGTCAATCGCGTGGGATTCTGTTTCATTGCGATGGAGTCCAAGGATTTTTAAAAGATGCAATCAATATCGACGCTTTTGATGCCTACACGATGAGTAGTCACAAGGTCTATGGACCTAAAGGGTTGGGCGCCCTGTATCTGCGACGACCACTCTTCAGTCCTTACTACGAAGGTCATCACGAATTCGGGATCCGTCCTGGTACAGTCGATGTTCCGGGAATTGCAGCCTTCATCGCTTCCTGTGAAGCCACGCGACTAGAAAATCCAGGAATCCAGGATTCAAGCCGTCGATTTCGTGGTATGCTAAAAAAAACATTGTCTTCGTCTCGTTACGTGATCATCGAGTCTCCGACGCAACTGGCTTCCATCTGTGCCATCCATACGAAACAACGGGACGGTCAATACGCGTTGCTCGCCTTGAATCGTGCTGGAATCGCGGTTTCTGCTGGTAGTGCCTGTCGGGCTGGAGAAAATGGTCCGAATGCGACATTACGTGCCATCGGCTATGACGAATCGGCGGCTCATGGGTTGATTCGACTCAGTTTTGGAAGACACACGACGAACGAAGAAATCGAACAGTGCATTGATGTGTTGAACACAATTTCATGACACTGGAGAAAGGTAGGAGACAGGATGGGGAAACGCATCTCCGGAGAAGAACGCCGGAAATCATTACTTCGTATGATTGAGGAAAGTGAGCAACCTGTCACAGGAACGGCACTGGCGAAACAAGCAGGTGTCAGTCGCCAAGTGATCGTGCAGGATTTATCATTGTTAAAGGCAAAAGGATATCCTGTCATCGCGACAGCTCGTGGCTATTTCATCAATGATCCGGAAGTCGACGGCTCAAAATTACGCCGCAAGATCGTTTGCCGTCACGGCATCGATCAGTTAAAGGATGAGTGTGACGCCATCGTTGACGAAGGGGTCGTCGTCCGCGATGTCATCATCGAACATCCCGTCTACGGCTTCATCACTGGAGAATTGATGCTAAAAAGCCGCCGAGATGTCCGCGTATTGCTAGAACAGCTAAAGGAGACCCAAGCCACTCCGCTGTCGAGCTTGACGGACGGAGTCCATATTCATACGCTGGAAGCGGATCATGAAGAAGCACTAGAAGCAGCCATTGCGAAACTCGATCGTCTCGGAATTCTCGTTTCAGAGCTCGATGTCTGAACAATAAAAACCGCCTATTCCCAAGGAATAAGCGGTTTTTTATCGTTCAATCGGTTCAAGTCGTGTCTTCGGCATCGTAGATGGCGGATCAAACGTTGCTAAGACTTTGCGGACGCGTCGGTTTTCGATATGCAAGACCGTCAACGTGACACGTTCATAACGCATCGCCGTTCCAACGTCCGGCAATTGTCCGCTCTCCTCCATGATCCATCCCCCGAGTGACTGGGCATCGGTGTCTGGCATCGTCAATTGAAATTGCTGACAGAAGTCTTCAATGTCATACTCTGCTAGACATTCGTATTGCTCTGGACCAATCCGTTTCGTATATTCCAATGATTCATCGTGTTCATCCCAAATCTCCCCGACGATTTCTTCTAAAATATCCTCAAGGGTGATCAGACCTGCCGTCCCTCCGAATTCATCAAGGACGACTGCCATATGGGACTGCTTGACTTTGAGTTCCGGTAATAAATCCATCAATCGTGTCTGTGGTACGACGAACGATACCGGTCGAATCCATTCTCGGATATCGACAGAGCCGTTCTTCACATACGCACGCAGAAAGTCCCGCTCCGATAATACACCGATGACGTGATCAATCGAATCCTTATAGACCGGTAGACGAGAATAGCCACCCTTCTGGACCTCTGCAAGGATGTCTTCAAGCCGCGCATCAATATCGATCGCTTGAATGTCCATGCGAGGCGTCAGCGCATCCTCAACCGTCGCATGTTGAAAATCAACCGCTTGATGAACGAGTTCAGCCTCTGCAAGCCCCATGATCCCCTCTTCTTGACTGATATCAACGAGTGCCTTGAGTTCCTGTTCGGTCACGAGCGGTCCTTTCGGATCTGCTCCAATCAACCTTAGCGCTAACTGGTGTAAGCGGAGTAACAGGAAGACGAGTGGTCGAAAGCACAGTAAGAAGAAGCGCAGTGGACGTCCGATCAATAACACGTAACGTTCCGTATGTTCGCGGGCATACGACTTCGGTATCAATTCCCCGAACAACAGCAACAGGAAAAACAGCGCAAGAAAGGCAATGGTTTGTGTCGCGATCGTCTCGACGAACTGGATGATCCACCAGCCACCAAATAAGATAAAGGCGACGTTGACGATCGTATTCCCAATCAAAATCGAAGTCAGTGTCTCTTCGTAGCGTTGAAGTAAGCGAAATACACGGGACGCACGCGCGTCCCCTGCTTCCGATTGGTGCAACAATCGCAACCGATTGACACTCGCGAGTGCCGTCTCGGCTGAGGAAAAGAACGCGGATAAGACGAGAATCGGAATTAACCAAACGAATGAAATCATGGGCAATGGGTCCACGATGCTTTCACACTCCGTTTCCTAATGGAATGAACCGCTTAGAAGGATGACTCGACGAATTCGAACTCGAAATCACGGATACGAACGACATCGCCGTCGATCGCACCAAGACGACGTAACTCTTCGTCGACACCCATTTGACGCAGTGTCCGAGCGAAACGTTTAATCGATTCTTCACGCATGAAGTTCGTCATCGTGAAGAGTTTTTCGATGCGTGGTCCTTTGATGACGAAGCAATCGTCTTCATCTTTCGAAATCGTAAAGCCGGCTTCTGGTGCTTCGTAACCGTAGACGACACGTGGTGTCGCTGTTTTCTCTTCGAGTTCCTCAAGACCAAATTCTGGTGTTGCATCGACGAGGTCCGCGATTCGGAATAACAGATCGCGTAATCCTTGACGTGTTGCTGCTGAAATCTCGAATACTTCAAGCTCTGGGAAAGCTTCCTTGAAGGCTTCAAGATGTTCTGCCGCATCCGGCATATCCATCTTGTTCGCGACGACGACTTGCGGACGCTCTGTTAAGCGCAGGTTATAGTCTGCGAGTTCTTTATTGATGATGTTGTAGTCTTCGATTGGATCGCGGCCTTCCATCCCACTCATGTCGATGACGTGGACGATGACTTTCGTCCGCTCGACGTGGCGTAGGAACTGGTGACCGAGTCCGACACCTTCACTTGCGCCTTCAATCAATCCTGGCAAGTCAGCCATGACGAAGCTACGGCTATCTTCCGTTTCGACGACACCGATGTTCGGTGTGATCGTCGTGAAGTGATACGCGCCGATTTTCGGACGTGCGGCTGAAACGACTGATAACATCGTTGATTTTCCGACACTCGGGAAACCGACGAGACCAACGTCTGCTAACATCTTCAGTTCAAGTTTCAAGTACTTCTCTTCTCCTGGCTCACCGTTTTCCGCGTGCTCAGGTGCTGGGTTGGCAGGTGTTGCAAAACGTGTATTCCCACGTCCGCCACGTCCACCTTTTGCGACGATCGCTTGTTGCCCGTGATGGACGAGGTCAGCGATGACTGCATTCGTATCGTCATCATAGACGACCGTACCCGGTGGGACCTTGACGATTAGGTGCTCGGCTTTACGACCGTGCATGCCTTTTGACATACCGTTTTCACCTTGAACTGCTTTAAAGTGACGTTTGTAACGGAAGTCCATCAATGTCCGAAGCCCTTCGTCGACTTCAAGGACGACGTGTGCCCCGTGACCACCGTCACCGCCGGCAGGACCGCCGTCCGGAACGTATTTCTCGCGACGGAACGCTACTTGCCCACGTCCTCCGTCACCTGCTTTTACATAAATATTTACCTGATCGACAAACATGTCGGATCCCTCCTCTTACTTCTCTTCCTCAAACGGAAGACTTTCAATCTCAATCACACACTCATTTTCCGTCTGCGACTCGATTTCCATCGGCGTCACTAGATCCTCAAGGCGCGACATATCTAGTAGATCCCGATAGATCTCGATGGTCACGCCCTCGTGGAAGGTCACGGATACTTCTCCTACTCCTACATCAATCATGGCGATGGCTGCTTCGACGAGTTGTTTCAACCGCTCATCTTCCATGTGGGGTGCTCCGATGACATCATACGTCACAGTTTTGCCTGACCATTCAGCTTGCAGTAACGCCAGTGCGGTTTTCGGCAATCCGATTCGCCCTAGACGTCCTTCCCGAGATGCTTGCTCCCGGTACGCCGAACAGATCGACTCGACTGCTTGTTCGTCTCCGATCGCGCCATACGAACGGACGAGTTGTATCCGGTTCAACCACTCGTGACGAAGAGTCTTCAAAAGATCAAGTACCTGCTGTTCCTCCATCGGTCGTTCCCTCCTAAAAAAACAGACCCTAACCCTCGAAAGTGGCTAGAGTCTGCTTCGTCGATCCTTATGCTGGGTAAACGCTGACTTGTTTCTTGTCGCGTCCGAGACGTTCGAAACGAACGACACCAGTTGCAGTTGCGAAAAGTGTATCATCGCCACCACGTCCGACGTTCATACCTGGGTGAATCTTCGTACCGCGTTGACGGTAGAGGATTGAACCAGCAGAAACAGTTTGACCGTCTGCACGTTTAGCCCCAAGGCGTTTCGATTGCGAGTCACGACCGTTCTTTGTCGAACCTACCCCTTTTTTCGATGCGAAGAACTGAAGATTAAGTTTCAACATGTGGAATCCACCTCCTATACTTGTTCAAGTTGGATAAACTCACCGTAACTTTCAGCGATGGTACCAAGTTGGACCAAAGTCGCTTCCAGTAACAATTGGGTGCGCTCACTGACATCCGGTGCTAAGTCAGCGTACGGTTCTACATAAAAGTAGCCACCCTCTTGTTGTTCTGCCATTTCAAGGAGCAGGACCTGCCCGAGTAATGCTTCTATGGCATTGTATGCCCCGAAGATCACCGACGAGACGCCGGCACAGACAAGGTCGAGACCTGGTTCTGCGAACTCGGCATGTCCTGTCACTTCGATGGAGCGGACGAGTTCCGCTTCATCTCGTCGAATCTTGACACGTATCATGGCTTACGCTTCGATTTTCTCGATGCGGACCTTCGTGTAAGGTTGACGGTGACCTTGCTTACGACGGTAGTTCTTTTTCGCTTTCATTTTGAAGACAGTGATCTTTTTCGCGCGAGCGTGTTTGATGACCGTTGCTACGACCTTCGCACCTTCTACGAGTGGAGCGCCGACTTTAACATCGTCACCACCAAGGATCAATACTTCACCAAATTCAACTGTGCTGTCGACGTCTGCGTTTAATTTCTCAACGTAGATTTCTTGGCCAGCTTCAACTTTGACTTGTTTACCACCAGTTTTGATAATTGCGTACATTACGTGCACCTCCTCTTAGGAACTCAGACTCGCCATCACGGGCAGCGGATGCTTTAAAACCCGGTCTGTGCGGTTGTAGTCATTTGGGTGCTTCCAAACGAACTAACGTTATTCAGAATACCAAACGTTCTTCTACCTTGTCAATGCTGTTCTGAAGGATTATTCCGATCGCTTGATGAAATCGAGACAGTCCTGTGACGACCCCGTGAACAGGACCGCTGGATCGCCTTCGAGCACATGGACTTCGAGCGGTTGACGAGAGATGAATTCGTCTTGCAACAGATGCCGTGGTGCGCGAATCACGACCGCTTCCGCATAGGTCGCAATCTCAAGTAACTTCGGTTCAATCAAGCGATAGACACTCAATCGCGTCCACTGCCCGGATTCCTGTGAGCGTTCCTGTAGCGATTTCCCGTGACGTTGTCGTGTCAGTTCGCATAAGCCCATCTTCGTAAAGCCATAGACTTCGATTTGTTTCGTCTCGAGCGCCGCTCGTTCTTTGAGGAGTTGCGTCACCCGTGTCTGACCTTTACTAGAGCCACGTAAAAAATCGATCGCAATCATACCGCTAATGTTGCGCAACCGTAATTGGCGCATGACTTCGACGGCAGCCGCTTCATTGATTTGATCAAACGTCCGCTTTTGTTCCTTGACGGAAATCGTCTTCCCGCTATTGACGTCGATGACGGTCATCGTCTCGACTTCTTCAATCAAGAGATACGCCCCACCGTCAAGCCAGACGACCCGTTGCATCGCTTTTTCAATCGCCCCATCAATGGTCTCCATCTCAGGTAGGCGACCTTTTCGTAGCGAGCGTTCGACGGACAGACCGAGTAGTTCGAGGCGTTCCTTTTCCTGACGTGTCATGACGAGCGCATCGGTAACGTGCGGAAGTCGTTTCGCTTCCTGTACGATCAGTGCCTCGTCTTGTTCAAGACGCGGCGCCTGCAAAAGTTCTTGATGTCGTGTCCGTAATGACTGCAATTCTTGCTTCAATTCGTCAATTGATGCTTTTGCCGCCTCTGTCCGGTAGAGAATCCCCTCTTCTTCCGTCGTCGTCAGTTGCTCCGCCAGTTGACGCTGGATGACGAGGTCCAGCTTTCGACTGAAACGGATACGTCGACCGTATGGGAAATAGACGAGATAACGTCCACCATAGGTGATGTTCTGCGTCACCTTATGTTGCTTCGGTGCGACGCCTTCCTTAACGACCTGGACAAGTAACGTCTGTCCGACCTGGACGGCTTGCCCGATCGTCGGGACATCCGGATAACGACGTAGCGCTTCAATCGTCTCGTTGAGCGGTAAGTAAAGCGGTGTACCGTCGGTCGCAATCAAAAAGGCTGCTCCGAGCGTCGGATGCAACCGATCGACTTTCGCATAAACGAAAGTGCCAACCCGAATCTCGTCACGCATCCGCTCATGGTATTCAATCAATCGATCGCCTTCGACCAATGCCAATCGTTCGAGTGAAGCGGTCTGTTCACTAATCCATCGCATACTGATCCCTCCAAAAAAATTAGACTAGGCGCGACGATGTCGTCCTAGTCTAATTTCCCATTCTTATTTCATCCCAAGCATCTTCTTCAATTTAACGAAGAATCCTTTTTGTGGTTGTTCATTTAAATCAAGCAGTGGTACAGATTCTCCGAGAATCCGGCGGGCAATGTTCCGGTAGCCGAGTCCAGCCCGGTTATCCGGATTCATCGTCACAGGCACACCGCGGTGTGAAGCAGCGATGACTTCTTCATCATCGATGATCAGACCAAGCAGATCAATCGAAAGGATACGCATGATCTCATCGATGTCGAGCATGTCACCTGATGCCATCATATGCGAACGAACCCGGTTGATGACGAGTTTCGGAACGATGTTACGTTCTGAGCGCTCGAGCATTCCAATGATCCGGTCCGCATCCTGAACGGCTGCTTTTTCCGGTGTCGTCACGACGACGGCTTCATCGGCTCCAGCGATTGCGTTCATGAAGCCTTGCTCGATTCCGGCAGGGCAATCGATCAAGACGAAGTCGTATTCGAGTTTCAGTGTATCGATGATTGCCTTCACCTGTTCGGGTGTGACGGAGGACTTATCCTTTGATTGAGCAGCAGGCAACAGATACATCTCTTCAAAACGTTTATCGCGGACGAGTGCTTGGTGCAACTTACATTGCCCTGTCACGACGTCAACGATGTTATAGATACTCCGGTTATCGAGACCAAGCACGATATCCAGATTACGTAACCCGATATCCGTATCAACGAGGCAAACGGAATGTCCCATCAATGCAAGTGCTGTTCCGATGTTTGCAGTCGTCGTTGTCTTTCCGACGCCACCTTTCCCGGATGTGACGACGATGGCGCGTCCCATGTTCGTCTTCGCCTCCATATGTACCTGTTCTTTCACTTGTTCCATATCCGTCACCCTCTTTCACTATCAATCGCAAACTGATCCATCCGCGCGAGCGGAACGGTTTGAAGGCGGGAGAATTCGACCCCGTCTTCGCCTAAAAATGCACAACCCATATCGAGAGCTGGAATCGGTGCGTCGTCCGGTTCTTCGTGGACGGTGCCAGCGACTGCGACCCACTTCGGCTGCAATACACTCGCCGCAATGACGGCTTCCGCATTGCCACCTTTTCCTGCATGAACGGTACCACGTAAAGCACCGAGACAATAGATACTTCCTGTCGCATGGACGACCGCACCTGGATTGATATCTCCGATGATGACAATCGAGCCTTCGACATCTAATACGTGCCCACTGCGTGCCGTTCCACCGAAGTAATGAAACGTTCGCTCTCCGTACAAGGCTTTTGCCTCGTCCTTCGTGATGCACTCACTGTCATAGCCTTTGAAAGAGAAGGAATCATGTCGCGCGACGATAGATTCGACGGCCGTCAACACTCCTTCATCGACATAACGTCGACCGAAGAAGAAGGTAATCGGTACGGCGCGTCCGTTCTCGACGGATTTGTCCGCAAGCGTCAACTCTAAATCGTCAAGAAATTCATCCACACTGCACCTTTCATTCACATAGACGGCGAGGCCACCACGATGACCTTTCATCGTTACATAACGTTTACGCTCAATCATGACTCATCCTCTTTTCTCGTCAAGGGTCGACTGCACGAGTCGGGTCATCGGATAATACAGGATGATGATCCCGATCAGCTGGGCAACCAGACTCCTTGGAATGATCTGTGTCGCGAGTTCCTGGAAGGAGACTCCGACACCTACGACCGAAGCCGTGAAGAAATATATATCGAGCTCATACAAAATGGCACTGAACGTGAACGTGACAAGAATCGTCAATACGTTCTCCTTTACATATTTTAGCACGAAGCTACTAAAAAGCGGAATGGCGGATAACGCAAATAAGTAAATGCCGATGATATCCGAGTACACGAAATCATACAGCAATCCAAAGACGAGTCCGAATCCGAGTGCTTGTTCAAGTTTTCCGTACCGACCGAGGAACATCAGACCGATCAACGTCGCATGGATGACGTACGGTGAACCGTCTCCGAGTGGTCCTGCGAACAGCGTCCCTTCTAAGATAAAAAGAAGGAACACGGCGAAAAACAACTTAACGTTATTCACGAGTGTCCCCTCCCTTATCGGTCTCAGCGAAAGGTTCCTTCGCTTCGCGTTCAATCACGAAGACATGACCGAACTGTTCGAAGTCTGCTGCCGGTTTGACGTATGCGATTTTCGAAGCCCCATACTGATCGGATTTCACTTCCTCGATTTTTCCGATGACGATTCCGCTCGGATACTTCCCACCAAGACCGGACGTCGTGACGGTCTGCCCTTTTTTCAGCTTCGCGTCATTCGGAATTTTCGTGAACTTGAGTAATTTCGTTTCCTCATCAAAGCCTTCGATCGTACCGAAGACTCCTTTTCCTTTCGTGTCGTCTGCCGTTGCCGAGACATTATTCGTCCGACTCGTATCCGACATCAACTGCACGAGGGATGTATACGCACTCGCCTGGATGACGCGACCGATCAGTCCATCTGCTGTTACGACGGCCATGTCCGGCTTGACTCCTTTTTGTTCGCCGATGTTAATCGTGACGAACCGTTGCCATTCGGACGATGTCCGACCGATCATCTCTGCCGGTAACAACTTATAATCGCGAATCGATCCGTTCAGGTCGAGCATATCTTTCAATTCTTTATTCTCACGTTCCAGATCACGGACTTTGACGGCATTACCGGCATAGTCACTTAAACGTGATTTCAAGTGTTCGTTCTCTTTGTACACGTCACGCACTTCTTTAATCGAAGTGACCGTATCATCAATCCAGCCAATCGGTGTCGCGAAAAGGCGTTGACCGACGCCCACGGTATCACGCACAAAGCTTTGATACCAGTGAGATTGGTTACGCCCTTGTAGCGAAATCCCGATCAAGATCACCAAAAGGAGAAAACTAAGGAGTGTGATGAGCAGTTTTCGATTATTTAAAAATCGCTTCATCGCTCATCCCGTCCTTATCTTTTTTGCGAGATGCCTGATTTCGAACGAAGAACATTCATCATCTCGAGTGATTTTCCTGTACCGATCGCGACACAATCGAGTGCATTTTCTGCAACGAGTGTCAAAATACGTGTTTCATCTTCGATGACAGCGTCGAGGTTCTTCAAGAGTGCCCCACCGCCTGTCAAGACGATTCCGCGGTCCATGACGTCTGCTGATAATTCAGGAGGCGTCTGCTCAAGCGTGTGTTTGACACCTGCAAGAATCGCTTCGACTGTATCCGAGAGTGCGTCACAAATTTCAGCACTTGTGACTTCAATCTGTTTCGGAAGACCTGTGACGAGATCACGTCCACGGATTTCCATCGTTTCGTTTTCTGACTCTTCATCGATGCGAGCGTAACCGATCGTCATTTTCAACGTCTCAGCTGTCCGCTCCCCGATCATCAAGTTGTATTTCGATTTGATGTAACGAATGATCGACTCATCCATCTCATCACCACCGACACGGATCGATTGGCTCGTAACGATACCACCGAGTGAGATGACAGCAACTTCTGTCGTACCACCACCGATATCAACGACCATCGAGCCTGTTGGTTCTGAAACCGGAAGACCCGCTCCGATTGCTGCTGCGAATGGTTCTTCGATCGTGTACGCTTCACGCGCACCTGCGAGTTTCGCTGCATCTTCGACCGCACGTTTTTCAACTGATGTGATACCACTTGGTACACAGATCATGACGTTCGTCTTAGAAGAGAACAAGCCTTTCTTCTTCGAAGCTTGATCCATGAAATATTTGATCATCGTAGCGGTTGTTTCATAATCCGCGATAACCCCGTCTTTCATCGGGCGTCGTGCAGTCACGTTACCCGGCGTACGACCGATCATGTTTTTCGCTGCGTTACCGACAGCTTCAATTTTCCCTGTATCCGTACGGAAGGCGACGACGGACGGTTCACGAACGACGATTCCCTGCCCCTTTACATACACAAGCGTGTTAGCCGTACCTAAGTCAATGCCGATTTCACGGCTGAATGATCCAAACATTATTCAAAAAACCCCTCTCTGAGAATACACTTCACTAATTATAACGGAAAAGCCTTCATTGGAAAGCGTTAAAACGTTACAGCTTGTTTACAGTTCGCCTTAGAAAACACACAAAAAAACGTCTGACGGAAAGAATCAAAGCTTTCCCTTCAGACGTTATTCTTACATAAATCCGCGCTGTTTCATACTAATAAATTGTCCATGCCCGATGATGATGTGGTCAAGACAACTGATTCCAATGAGTCGTCCCGCCTCAACAAGTCGCTCGGATACCTCGATATCTTCGCGACTTGGCGTCGGGTCACCGGACGGATGATTGTGGACGGCAATGAAGTTCGCAGCCGAGCAGCGAATCGCTTCCCGGAAGACGTCTCGCGGGTGGACGATCGACGTGTTCAATCCTCCAATGAATAACGTCTTTTTCGAGACGACCTCATTTTTCGTATTCAAATACAGGCAGATGAAGTGTTCCTGCTGATAGAGACGCATCTCTTCTAACAACAGTTCCGCCGCGTCTTCCGGTGAGCGGATCGTCGGTCGTACCCACTTCGGTTCCGTGACGAGCCGACGACCGAGTTCCAGTCCAGCCATGATTTGTAGTGCCTTCGCCTTCCCGACCCCAGGTGCTTTTTCGAGTCCACCGACTCCAGCCGCCTCAAGTTCGATCAATGAAGGATAGATGTGCAGTAATTCTTCCGCGATTTCAAGCGGTGTCCGGTCGCGCGTCCCACTTCGGACGAGACACGCCAGCAACTCGACTGTCGTCGCTTGTGCCAAGCCTTTCAACTGAACCATATCCTTCGGCCATTCAATCACAGCATCCGACCTCTCTGTTTCAGAATTACGCAAACATCGGCTTGATTTCAAAGGACGCGAGACGTTTTGTGATCTCGTGGATCGGCAGTCCGACGACATTATAGTAATCGCCCTCGATCGCCTCGACGAACAGACCACCCATCGCTTGGATGCCATAACCACCCGCTTTATCATAGGGCTCGTTCGTAGAAATATAGCCTTCGACCCAATCGTTTGGCAATGAACCAAAACGGACGTGCGTCGTCACGTCGAACGTCTCTTCCTTCTCCCCGAAGCGAATCGTCACCCCTGTCACGACTTCATGAGCACGTCCTGACAGACGAGCAAGCATCGCCCGCGCTTCAGAAATATTTGCCGGCTTCTCAAGAATCATGTCATCGATTGCGACGACTGTATCGGCAGCCAGAATGACACCGTCTGCTGTAATCGCTCGCGCTTTCTTTTGCGACAGATGACGAACGTATTCGTGTGGTGACATCGGATACGGTGCCTCTTCGACGACGTTTGCCGGTACGACTTCATGAGGAATTCCGATTTGTTGCAGGAGCTCCGTCCGGCGCGGTGAAGCCGACGCGAGAATCAAGTGTGGTTGCGTTATCATCAGTATCACGTTCTTTCCCGTTAATTTCGAATCGGATAATTCGAGTCATCGTTTAGTCTAACAAAAAACAAGCGGTCCCTAACAGTCTAGGAACCACTTGTTTTATCTTAATTTCCTGTCACATCGACAAACGGATCCGACTTCGGTGTCTTCTCCTCGAGTGGGGTTTGCTTATCTGGCGTCAACTTCGTTAAATCCGGACGATAATACGATTCGATCTCGACTGTGAACGAGAGCATCTCATCCTCGAGTAGGACCGCACCACTGCCTGGACCCGGTTCTTCCGGTCCTGACAACTGGATTTGGCGTAAGACCGTGATTCGGTCCGTCCGTTCGATTTGCTTCAGGAATGCCATTAATTCAACATACGACGGGGCTTCGACTGTTAGTGATGCCGGAAGCGGTGTTGCATTCGCTGTGACCGGTGCTGTGGCAGTTGTTTCAGCCTGATCTGACTCCGTCGCCATCGCTCCGTCAACTGCAGGCGTTGATGTCACCGGTGACTGCGGTGCTGTCTCTGTCGCCTGACCAAACGTGATCGACTGGACTTTGACACCGGCGATCTGACTCGACGCATTGATCGCATCGATGACGTCATCGTTTGACGCCGTCACCGGAACTTTTTGCTGGAGGAAACTCGACTCAGCAACGTCAACTTTCTGTTCGTTTGCTTTCGCTTGCTCGAGTACCATCTGCTCTCGCTTCAGCGTCGCCTCTTTTTCTTGGAGCGTTTGGTGCGTCGTATAGGTCGTATAACCGAAGTAACCGACCGCACCGAGGACGATCAAGATCGTTAGACCGAGGAGGATATAGCTACTATAACGTTTCAATTGTCCGGCACCTCCTCGATTTCAGTCGTTACATTCGGATCAGTCGTCTCCGTTGTCGGATCGGTCGAAGGAGTCGCTTCCGTCGAGCTATCCGTTTCCGATTCAGACGGCTGATCTTCTTTTTGTACTTCCGGATCAGCCTCGTTCGTCTCGCCTTTGACGACTTCCGTCGGGTTGACGTTTAACGAGAATTGTCCGATATAACGTGGTTCTTCTGATTTGGCATCGTCAGACGGTGTAAATTCCGTCGTCGGGACTTCTTGTCCGGTCGTCGGATCAACTGTCGTCGTCGTGACGACGTCTGCCTTTTCGTTCATCGTCCGTGTCGTCACGCTCGCAAGATTCGTTCCTGAGAAGACTTTATCCGTCAATAACTCGCGATAAAAGTCGTTCAATTCATCGAGTGTCTCGAATTGTGTCGTCATCGTCACGGCATGTTCCGCCCCATAGGCGAATTGAAGAATATAACCGCGTTCCGGGAGATAACGGGTAATCCGCTCAAGTGTCGGTACAGCAGGACGAGGCGTCGTCTCAAGTCCTTCAACCGTTTGTTTAAGTTGTGCAACTTCTTGTTTTGCTGATTGATCCGATTCTGACTGCAATTGACGGACGATCTGGATTTGATCATTCGTCGATTCGACGCGATCTGCGAATTGATCCGTTTGCCAGTAGAGATAGCCACCGGCGAGTCCGCCGAACAACAAGAGGATCAATGAAGCGACGAGTGGGTACTTCGGTGCTTCGTCATTTTCCGGCAACAAGTTGATGCGGTCTTTTCGCGGTGAAGCAAGCCCTGCGAGTGGTAAGTAGGCTCGTGGAATCGACTGTCCGTCGATCGTCATCATCTCCGGGATCTCATCAAGGCTTAAATCAAAGTTCGACCGGAAACGGGTCGCTAGTTCATCTCGGAATGGGAAGTCGCCAGCAAGGACGACGTTCGTGATTTCCCGTCCTTCGCGTGCGAGTGAAAAACGATAGAAATCGAGCACACGCGAGAACTCGAGCAACATCTCGTCTAAGACAAGTTCGACCGTCGGATCATCCGAGCGATAACGGTAATGCAGTTGGTCGTCGATGACATCAACATCCCACGCGTCAGCCGCAAACGTATCAACGGAGCGAATCAGACGCGGCACATGATCTTCGATGATGATCAGCTGATGGTTCGTCGCATTCGCATTCCAGATCAATAAGGTATCCGCTTCTGTCGTGACCGGATGATGGGCTTCAATCCCGAAGTAAGTCGCAAGCGGCTGTGGTTCAGCTGCGACCAGTCGTAAATGCTTTTGTTTAAACAGTTGTGTATATTGCTTCAGCGCCTCGTTTGGCGCGGCATAGAGCATGATTTCCCGCTTGCCATCTTCTTCAAGAACCGTGTAATCAAAATACGGTTCTTCAAACGGCAAGACGATACTATGTCCGATCTCCATGAACAGGTAGCCGCGAATTTGATTCGTCTCGATCGTTTCCGGAATATCGAGTTTCCGGGCAAGAACGAGTGAACCATCGAGCGCCAGCACCGCTTGCGAGCCACGTGGTACTTTCAGCTTCGTCAGTAACCCGTCAAAGATGAAATCAAGCGAGGCTTCCGGTTGCAACCAGCCTCCTTGCAGTGTTCCCGGCGGCAGCGCGACGACTGCCCGGCGCTTAATGACGCCTTTTTTGACGACTGCACCGAAAATTGCGACATCGGTGAAATTAAAGTAGATATAAGTACCTTTACGCCGTTGCGCCATATGTACGTTCTTCCTTTCTTAAAGCAGTAAATCGAGGTACCACGATACCCAATCATCCGCAAAATAATATGTCAGTAATGTCCCGACGGCAATCGACGGAACGAAGGGAATTGGTTGTTTCCGTTTCACGCGTCCGAGTCCCATTAACGTTAACCCAAGAACGGAACCGACGAATGCCGAGACGAACAAGGCAATGACGACGTGAAGTGGTCCAAGGAAGATCCCGAGCAGTCCGAACAGCTTGACATCCCCTGCCCCCATACCACGCCGGGAAGCAAGAAAGATGACGAATAATAGAACGAACCCGACGATTCCACCAATAATTGGATTATACCAGTTTTCGAGTGGAGAAAGGTAGCGCACAATCAAGGCAATCGGCAAAAAGATCAGCAAAATTTTATTCGGAACCAGCATGTAGGCTAAGTCCGACATCGTCAGGATAAACAGCAAGCTCGTCAGGACGAGTGTCAACGCGAGTTCCATCGACCAGCCGAACTGCCAAAAGGCATAGGCGTAAAGAATCCCTCCGAGTAATTCAAGCGCTGGATACTTAATCGAGATTGACTGTCCGCAAGAACGGCACTTTCCGCCGAGCAGTGCATAACCGAGTACCGGTGTTAGTTCGAGCGGTCCTAAGACATGTCCACACGTCGGACAATGGGAGCGCGGATGAACGATCGACTCCCCGACCGGAACGCGCAGACCGACGACGTTCGTAAACGACGTGATGAGTAAGCCTAACAAGAAAAAATAAACCGTGAAGACGATCGTCATGACACGACCTCCCTTTCAAAAAAGTTCAGAAAAAAACCCCCGAGGAGGGGGTAGGAATTATTTTACTTCAACAGCTGAACGCTTGAGTTCAGATGGATCTTGTTTTTCGAAGTAAGAATTTGTCGATTTTTTACTTGTGAGCGTGACTGTATAAGTATATTTTCCAGCACTTTCTTTCACAAGTACGTAAGAATCTTTATACTCTGCATCCGAATTTAATGAATCTTTCATTTCATCGATATACTTACTTAATGATTCTTTACGAACTGGAACATCGGTGCCAACTGCTGTTGATTTAATAGCTTTTCCATCTTCATTAATTCCCAAGATAATTGATTCTCCTGCTTGAATCGGATTTGACGAAGTGTACAACTTCGCAGCTGATACCAATTGCTTCGCATCCGAAACAACTGCATCTTTACGTGAGTTCTCGATCAATCCACCGATTGCGACGACAGCGATTGCTGCAATGATTCCTAAGATAACGACGACGACCAGTAACTCGATCAACGTCAGTCCGCGCTCATCGCGCATTTGTTTTGCATCTAACCAGATTTCTTTTAACCGTTCTACCATTACATTATGCCTCCCTAGTACTTTTTTACTGTGCGTGGCTAGTAGGTAATACTATCCAGACGAATACTATTATAGTAGCACCATATTTTTTGTAGATTATGTCTTTTTTTCACAACAGGTAAATGTTTTTACAATTGTCAACTTGCTTGGATATCCGAGTAAATTTTAAACATCGGCACGACGACAGCAATGACGATGACCCCAACGATTGCGGCCAACACAACGATTAAGAGTGGCTCAATAATCGACTTTAATCGGTCCGTTGTTGTCTCGACTTCAGTCTCATAGAAGTTCGCGACTTCTGTCAACATCGTATCAAGACGCCCTGATTCTTCCCCAATCGCAATCATCTGTGTGACGAGAGGTGGAAAATATTTGTTTTTCTCAAGTGGCTCGTGCATCGGGATTCCGCGTGACATCGCTTCATTGGCACCAGCAATCCCCTTCCGGATGATCCGATTCGTGACGATTCGTTCCGTGATGTCGAGTGATGCCAAAATCGGAACCGAAGCGTTCAACAGTACGGACAAACCACGCGTCATCAAGGCAATCTGTGACTTTTGAATCAACGGTCCAAAGACTGGAATCATCAATAAAAAACGATCAAAGAATACACGTTGCCGTTCGTTTTTTAAATTGAAGTACAGTAATCCAATCAGACCGAACGCAATCAATAGCATCACCCACCAGTAGGCGACGAAGAAGTCGGACACGGCGACGACGAGCTTCGTGATTAACGGTAATTCACTCCCGAGCTGATCAAAGATTGACGCAAACGTCGGTACGACGTTCATCATCAAAAAGACGACGACGCCAACGGCAACGAGTGAGACGACCGCCGGGTAAATGAGTGCCGAGATGACCTTCCGTTTGATTTCATATTGTTTCTCAAGTTGAGTGACGATGTTATCGAGTGCTTCCTCGAGATTACCACTCGCCTCTCCCGCCATCGCCATACTGACGAAGAACGTATCAAAGACACGTGGATGCTTTTCGATTGCTTGCGAAAACTGGATCCCACTTCGCAAATCGTCCTCGACCTCAACGAGTGCCCGTTCAAGTGGTTTCGACTCCGTCTGCTTGCGTAGAATTTCCGTCGCCTTGACGATTGAGACACCGGACCGCACGAGGGTCGCGAACTGCCGCGCATACATGACGAGATGTTCGATTTTCGGTTTGGCACTGAGAAACGTAATCTCGGTGTTCAAGCCTTTCGATTCTTGTTTTTCAAGCGAGGTCACAGCAATCTGATCCGTCCGCAACCGTTCTGCAGCTTCTCGTTTCGTCAGTGCTGTAATCTTGCCTTTCTTTCGTTTGCCGGCAATCGTCCGACCTTCATAAATGAATACTGCCATGTGTTCACCCCGATATGTACGGTGATGCAGCAGAAGCCGGAATCAATCCCCGACTGACGAGATCCTGCAATGCCATCTGCATCGTCTGCATGCCGTATTGTTTACCCGTCTGCAGGACGGATTGAATCTGATATTCCTTACCGGTCCGAATCAAGTTCGAGACAGCTGGTGTATCGACCATGATTTCAAGGGCTGCGACGCGTCCAGTTCCATCCGAACGCGGCATCAGGCGTTGCGAGACGACACCCGCAAGAACGTTTGCGAGTTGAGCCCGAATCTGATCTTGTTGCTCTGACGGGAAAACATCGATGATCCGGCTGACTGTCGAGGCAGCCGTCGACGTATGGACCGTTGCAAAGACGAGGTGACCAGTTTCTGCTGCTGTCACGGCGGTCGCGATCGTTTCAAGGTCTCGCATCTCTCCAAGCAAAATGACATCCGGATCTTGACGGAGCGCTGACCGTAATCCAGTCGCAAAACGTGGCGCATCAATCCCGATTTCCCGCTGATCAATAAGACTTTTATGATGACTATGTAAGTACTCAATCGGATCCTCCAGCGTAATGATCCGTTTATACATCGTCTGATTAATTTCATTGATCATCGCTGCAAGCGTCGTCGATTTTCCGGAACCCGTCGGACCCGTCACGAGAATCAAGCCGTGTGGTTTCGTTAAGAATCGCTTTAAGACAGGCGGCAACGCTAATTGCTCAAGCGTTGGCACCTCGGTCGGAATCGTTCGAAACGCCATCGACAAAGCGCCCCGTTGGTAAAAACAGTTGACCCGGTACCGGGCGACACCGGTCACACCGAACGAAAAATCGATATCCCGGTCCTGCTTCAGCTGTTGATACATTTCTTCCGTGATCAACGACTGAACAAATCCATCAATGATGATCGGTTTCATCTTTTCTGTTCCAAACGGTGTCAACGTTCCGTTGATCCGAAAGACGGGCGGTGATCCCGCCGTCAAGTGAACATCGGATGCGCCTCGCTCTTTCGACGAACGTAAAATATCTTCGATTTGTGCCCGTTCGATCGTACTGTTCATTCTGAAATCACCGTCCGTAAAATCTCTTCTGTCGTCGTAATCCCATCTGCGACTTTGGTTAGACCATCTGCAAGCAGGAACCGTTGACCTTGTTCCTTGACATACGCTGTGATATCACTTTCCGTCGATTGGTTCATGATCATCCGACGTAACACTTCGTCGACCATGATGACCTCTTGAATCGCAACCCGTCCGCGGTACCCCGTCATATTACAAGACGAGCAACCACGTCCACGCATGACCGTTGTCGCTTCAATTCTCTCTTGATCAAATAACTCTTGCTCTCGTTTTGAAATCGGATGGACTTCGCCACAATCACGACAAACACGGCGAACGAGTCGTTGTGCAATCAATCCACTGACAGAAGCAGCTACGAGGAACGGTTCCACTCCCATGTCGATCAATCGCGTAATCGAACTAACGGCAGAGTTCGTGTGCAAAGTCGAGAGAACTAAGTGTCCTGTCAGCGAGGCACGAATCGAAATCTCAGCCGTCTCAATATCTCGAATCTCCCCGACCATGACGACGTTCGGATCCTGACGAAGGATCGAGCGAAGACCACTCGCAAACGTCAAACCAATCTTCGCATTGACTTGAACCTGGTTGATCCCATCGACCTGGTACTCGACCGGATCTTCGACAGTGATGATGTTGCGCGACTCGTCATTCAACTCATTTAAGGCGGCATACAACGTCGACGATTTCCCGGAACCGGTCGGACCAGTAATCAAGATAATCCCGTTCGGACGCTTCAACATCTCCCGGAACTGTGCTTCATTCCGCGAACTAAAACCGATTTTTGAAATCGAGATGTTCGAGTTCGAGCTGTCAAGAATCCGGATAACGACCTTTTCACCGTAAACGGTCGGCAAGGTCGAGACACGGAAATCATATGGTAATCCGTTAAAGACATATTTAATCCGTCCATCCTGTGGCAAGCGTGACTCGGTGATATCTAGTTCACTCATGACCTTGATCCGGGTCGTCAGAATGCTTTGGATCTGTTTCGGATAGTTGTTCTCCGTTCGTAATTCTCCATCAATCCGGATTCGGATCGTCATCGACGTTTCCTGTGGATCCATATGAATATCTGATGCACGCTGGGCAATCGCGTTCTCTAAAATTTGATTGACGAGCCGGATGATGGGTGCATCTTCGCGTGTCACGACATCACGGGATTGATCCGACTCCATCATGTCATCGGATTCGAGTAGCTCCCGTAACGACGAATCAATGTCGTAGTATTTCAGAATCGTTCGTCTGATTTCGTCACGCGTCGCGATTCCGACATCGATTGATAGACCGGTCTGCATCCGCAAATCATCGATCGCGATCAAATCCATCGGATCCGCCATGGCGATGAATAGACGATTTCCTTCCCGGTAGACCGGGACGAGCGTATGTCGCTGTGCGAGGTCTTTTGAAATCAGTTTCGTGACAGCGACGTCAACTGGATAGTTGTACAGCTGGATGATCGGAATCTTCAATTGGTGATGTAGCGCCTCTAGTAATTGTTGTTCCGTCAAGTGACCAAGTCGAAGGAGTGCATCCCCGAGTTTTTCGGTCGATCGTTTAACCGTCAACGCCTCTTCGACTTGTTGCTCCGTCACGAGGCTTTCTTCGATCAACATTTCCCCTAAACGTTTTCGTTTCATTGCCATTTAACGTGTCATCCTTCCGCGTGCCATGTTTCTTCTTCCTCTAACACATCCGGTTTTTGATGTTTTTCATCCATTACACTCGTCACTGCTGCCGTCAACAGACATAGGACGACAATTCCGACGAGGACGAGTGGGTTCGTAATCCAGTCGAGCTGGATGCTGAAGTAGATCAACGTTACGATCAAAATTGCCGCAACGGATAAAATCGCTTTCGTCGTCACGGTCGTCACGTAAGGAATCGTCACCGCAAACATCAGACCACAGATGATCGTCGCTAGACCGATAATGATACCGAGTTCAATTGCTATCGTCGTCCAGTTCATCTTTTTTCCTCCTTCTTATCCGACAGGTTCCCCTGTTGTTTCACCTTCTACGGGTGAAGCAGGATCACCCGTTTCGTTACTATCAGGTGTGTCGGGTGACGTCGGACTTGTCGGAGACGTTGGTGTATCTGGCGTCTCGACGCCATCTGTCTGCGGTTCATCCGTCGTTTGGTCATTATTTGTATCCGTTGAATCATTGGAGTTCGTGTTGTCTTCCGGTTCAGGGACGACGACAGGTGCTTGTTCTTCTTGACTACTCTTGGTGACGATTGCCGGGATGGCGCTGTAGAAATCAAGAGACAATAACTGCTTCTTCTCACCTTGAGCCGTCTTCGTCACGCGATAGACTTCAATCGATTTCCCTTCTTCTCCCGCTTGTGTATCGCTCGTCGTTCCTGCCGTAAGCGTTGCAGAATAACGTGTGATCGTCCGGAATGGAATCGTTTTTTCGCCTTCAAGAACGGTCGTGACCGTTTCCTTGAACGGTGTGCCTCGCAATTCAAGCGTGACATCGCTTCCGTTTTGGGTCGCAATGACACGATAGATTGATGCTTGTGTATTACGAACAGCAAAATCTGTTTTCTCATCAATTTTGACGTCATATCCTAGTGTGACGCCGTCTGGTAATGCCGCATGCGGCATCCGTTCGACGATTTCAAATGGCGTCTTTGCGAACAGTTCGTATAACTTGCTACCGACATACGATCCCGCGACTGCATCCATACCGTACGTCTTGACATTCATCAATTGTCCCGGCTTGATTTCCACATTCATCATTGCTGTGATCATCTGTTCTTCAGCAGCAGAACGCGTCGAGAACGAAACCGTTGAAACGACCTCACCTGTTGGATCGACTGCAGCATCCGATTGAGCAGGATCAAAGTTTCCTTCCTGTAACGTTTTGCTCGTATCGATTAACCATGTCTTAAAGGTAACGAGTTGCTCATCCGAGTAACTGATTGGCTGCGTCGCTAGAAAATTCTCAAGCGACGCTTCATCTACCGTCACCATCAAGTCTCCGCCTTTTTTCAAAGAAGCTTTTTTGACAGAATCAGCGGCGTTGATCGTCACGACTTCAGTTGGAATCGGTGTCGTCTCTTCTCCCGTTCCAGTCGTCAGCGGCGTTTTCTTCGTCCACTCCGTAATCGCTTTCTCAACTTTCGATTGTGCTTCCTTTCGATCCATGCCACTGACTGGAACCGATCCAATCCGTGCCGTCTCAGAAAACGTCGTAGGTGCCGTTGCTTTACCGGTAAAGGAAATCAAGGCAAACGATGGTACGTAAATCAGAGCTATTAGTACAAGGAGTAAAAGTGTATGTATAACAAAACGCTTCGGATTAATCATCATCTGTTTCCTTTCTGTATGAATTTAATCATTTCAGGTGCCTAGTATTTCCATTATAATGAATATTATGATGAAACATAAGTCCTATCCTGACAAATCCTTTCATGATCTGTGAATAGGTGCTGTTTTTGATTTTCTAGAAAATCATTTAGGATCTTTCATCCTCATCTATCATGAAGTAGAGGTGAATCCATGCAACGCGAGCAAGGCGGTTTTTCGCTAATCGAAGTATTAGTCAGTATTACGATCTTATCTATCATATCGGTCTCTCTGATCAGCATTTTTTCTCAGTCACTAGCTGCCTCACGCGACAGTACAGAGTTGACGTTTGCGAATTATTTGGCAAAAAACGCAACCTCTTATATCAAGCGAGAAGCTTTAGAAGCGACAAGTGATGAACCCTTCGCCTTCAGTTCTCTATCTACACAGGCAGACAAAGCTACTTATCTGAATGGAAATTATGTCATTCCAGAGCCTACGTCTCCTTCTTGTGAACTATCGGCTATTTGCTCATCAATCTTTACTAATCCTGAAATCAATAATATTGCCTTTGAAGTCAAATACAGTGTGACTCCTCGGAAACTCGAAGGAGTCGTTAATCCGAATCTTCTGGACCTCCATGTATTCGTTTACATAGAAGGAACAACTGAACCGATTACATCATTGAAAGGATCGATTACGAATGCGACGCTCAATCAAAGTTTTCCGACAACAAAATGACGGCTTCTCGCTCGTCGAACTACTCGTCGCCATCGTCATCGCCTCGATTTTCAGTGCTGTCATCCTGACGGTATTCATCTCTGGTACGAAAAGCTTTCGGGCAACAGGAATCATCAGTGAACTGCGTAGTGAAGCTGATAGCCGCGTCGGTATCATATTAAATGAAATCGGTGGATTTGATGCAATCCGAATCGATGAAGCAAAACAGCTATCGTTTTATAAAAGAACACTTCCTGTCTTAAACGCCGACACCGGTCTACTTGAACGCGCCAGTGGATTTGAACCTTTTAACGCAACAGAAGAAGCATCTTCTTCAGAGAAGGAAGTGACACCAGTTCGTTATACGTTCGCAGAACAAACTTTAGACAGCACCGAACTAACGTACGAATCGACACCACAGTCGATCGACGACCAAACGGAATTACTTCAAACTTTTAAGTTATCGAGTCCCGAGTATCAAACCATTACATCAGGAACATATCCGGGGCGCTATGTCATTCACGGGATTTTAACGATTACAACTACGATTCAATCGACAGATCAAGAAGAAGTCCAGACCTTCACGAGTACGATTGGATTTTAACTCAGAAAGGAACACGGTATGCGTAAATCCGAACAAGGCTATACATTACTTTTCGTTCTTGTGACTTTAACCGTCCTGTCCGTTCTCGCTGTTGCGACGATTGGCATCAGTTTACAGTCAACTCGCCTAACCGAAATCCGCGAGACGGATATCGATGTCGAGACGACGACACAAAATGATCTTGATTTAGCAGTCGCCTCCCTCCAAAACATTGTTTCAAAGACGACCGGGACTTCACCAACGACTTCTTCTCAAGCATTGTTTGAGAATCTCGACAGTTCTATCGTCTTACCTTTAAAAACAATCGTTCCGAACGTGACCGTCAAGCTAAATGAAGCCGCATCGAACGTTCGTGTCAAAGCGCTTGATTTAACAGCGACAGTTTCAAAACAAAAAGGCGATCAGCCGGCAATCAAAAAAACGTATCGACAACGTGTTTATTTGTCTGCGATTCCTAGTTTTTTGTACTATACGTTAGGTTCAGATGATCAAGTCATCTTAAATGGCGCTCCCTTGATCGAAGGTAATATTTTTTCCCGCAACGCTCTGCAAGCAACTGCGACCCCGATATTTAAATACAACGACGAGGATGGAATCTTCACTAATACAAAAGCACTTCCTTATATCGCAGGTCAGGTACGCGTTTTTCAAGAGAAGAATCAGCCATTACTGAAGTGCGGAGATTACCTTGTGTGTGATAAAACGATTTTTGATCCTAAAGGTGAGACAGAATTAGTATCAACGAAAGAAACACTCGTTCCGTTCGATTTCGATTATGCGTTGAACGATTTTCTGAAACTACCGGTGAATACGCCTCTTACACAAGTCGCGTCTACATTAAAAAATTCCTCGATTCCGCAGTCTATACTAACAGGACCTTTTTTAACAGAACTTGATACGAAGCGACAAATGATTAGTCCAGCATTAAACACAGGTAATACCGTGACGTTGACAGATGATCTTGTTCAGGAAACACTCGAACCTTTAATCATTAACGGGAATTTAACGATTTCTTCTTTGAACCCTTTGACCCAACCGCTTGAAATCAAGCGTCCTCTCATCGTTCTTGGCAACTTACTGATTCGAGGAAATGTTGGGTTTGCAACGACGATTTATGCGACCGGGACGAGTCGCCTGGATGACGCAAACATTCAAGGGCTGACTTCAACAGCTAAACAAAATACATTGATTTTACTCAGTAAAGGAAATCTCGTTATTAACCGCGTCAATAAATTTTCGACGCCTCAAACGACTACACCTGATTTAAATGCCTTTCTATATAGTGATGACAATCAAAAAAATACGATTTACTCTGTAGGTTCGACGATGAATGTACGCGGTGGCATTTTTACGAAGGGTAATCTAGAAGTCAACGCCTATCGTGGAAAATTGGATTTACCAGAAAATGCGTTTCCTGCAAACGTAAGAGAACTCGAAAAACTGATGGTCGCTAACAAATCATCTGACTTTGAAGCATCCCGTCTACGCATGGCGTATGATGCGACGGTATTAAAAAATCCAACCGCATTACTTCCACTCAATCGAGCAGTTCAATTGTATGTCGAAACACCAAAGCGCGTTCAACCGTAACACACATAAAAAAGAGTCATTCGTCTCAGGCGAATGACTCTTTTTTCTAGAATTTTGTTGCTCGGTATTCCTTAGCGAGCTTTTTCACCTTTTTGCTTTCTACCGTTGCTCCGTTCTGTTCTAACATGGCGTACAAATCTTTTCGATTTTGTTTGACCGTTTCATAGACCGGTTTCTCTTTCCCACGATTCGAATCAGCTCCTGCTTCTAACAACAGTTCAATCGCTGCCTCATTTTGATCCAGTGTCGCATAAAAGAGTGGTGTATGCCCAAAGTCATCCATCCGATTGAGCTCTTTTTTAGACGCTTCTTTTATCAAAAGAGCATACGCATCAATCGATCGATTTACACTCGTCGCAACATGAAGAACTGACTGACCTTGTGCATTCAGTCGACTAATTTTTGCACCTTTCGCCAACCATGCTGAGACTGTACTCCGCGGCGCAAATTGCGCCGCATAAAACCAGTTCGCTTTATTTTTTACGGTCTGCTCATCAAGAAGGAGTTTTGCTTTGTCAAAAGCGAGTGTTTCCTGGAATTGACGAATGTAACGATTTTTCTCCTTTGTTGATAAAGAAGCGTCTTTTAATGCGTTCGCAAGTCGTCCTGGTTTTTCTGAACGTAATCCTTGCTCGAGTGCTGCTTGTTGATTCGCTTTTATAACGTACACCGCTCCCCCGATTCCAATAATGATTAAAATCAAGAGTACGACAATGATTCGTCTGCGTTTCATATATAGCGTCCCCACTTCTTAATAAACATCTCCATCCAAGTCTGACGTACCTGATTCAGAACCGATCGTCACCTTGAATGTCGTCGTTAGTGGTGTTTTTTGATTGTCTTTCATGACTTCGAGCACATCTTTGTTTTCTTTTAATGCCGTTACCTTGATACGTGCCACACCTGGACGAAGTGGTTGTAGCGCTTGTCCTGTTGGATCAATTTTGACGTATTCCTTACCCTGAAGCACATCCAACCGATAGAAGCGTTCCGTCGTCGTCACTGGAAACCAGCGCAGAATCGGTGATTTCTTATCATCTTTCATCGTCATCGCGATATCATCGGCTGTCAGATTAAGTGGATTCTCACGTACCCGTACGAGCGTCTTCGCTACTGTATCTGGGAAATCTGTCAATGTAAGTAGCGCTTCGACCGGTCCGTTTGGTGTGCCGGATTTACCTGTGATCGTATAACCCGTTTCGGTCGCGGTCAGTTCAATCGCATCACTGACTTTTGACAGAACAAACGGTAAACGAATATCCGGTGAGAATCCTGCCTTAACAGTTTGTGTCGTACCGACCCACATTTCCAGATTACTTGGATTAGCGGTGAGTTCTGGTAATCTAACTTCAATCGGATAGATCTGTGATTGTGCAAGATAGGTCGTTGTTCCGGCAATCGCCGGTACGACAGCCTGGACCGTCACCGTTCCAGGTTTCAGACCCGTTAGAGACAAGGTGTCCGTCTCTTTGCCTTTTGCTTCAATAAAAGTCGGATTGGTGATGATCCATTTGATGGGTGCATCCGTTCCCGACAGCATCAGAGCGTCGCCGGTCATCGCTTTTGTCTCCCCAACGTATAGTACGCTTGGAACATCTTGGACCACCAGTCCACCGAATACATCATTAACGGTCAGTTGCGAGGTTGCCACCAGTTCTTTTCCGTTCGCGACCGGTACAATTAGTTTGATTTCCGTTGTTCCGATTTTTTTCGGAACAATGATGCCTTCTGCATTGATGGTCGCGATAGCTGAATCTGCAACTGACCATCTCAATGTTCCGTACTGACTGCCGACCGGACTGATATCAGGAAGTACTTTATACGACGGTGTATTGAGATCGATTCGAACAGCCGGAATTTTAGCATTGGTTGCATACGACTTTGATAAAGCATACCCGAGCACTTGGAACGATTGGGCATCATTTGCAATACTTGTGAACCGGTCACCCGTCGAATTCGCACGGTAGACATTTTTAGTTGAAGTCAACGTATTATCTTTCTTTTCAAGGGAATAGGCTCCGGCATCTTCTTTCGCTCGGACCGTTACTTTGAATGTAATGTCCGGTTGATTGGAGACCCATTTTCCTGTACTTGTATCTTCTCGGTACTCAATGTTTGGAAACGATCCGCTTACCGTCTGATTGGCGATTGATGCCCCTTCTAGACCGCTTGTCGAAACAATCTCCAGACGATCTGCAAACAGCTCTTTGAATTTGAGATCTTCCATTTTGACGATATACGCTTCGTTTGCTGTTACGTTATCGCCGATTGCATACGTTCGCGAAATCGGCTCCGGTTTGATCGTATACGTAATCGTCGCGGTTTCACCTTGAGGAATCGTCGACGGATCAATTGTCCGTTGTAAATTGTACGGTGAAGATGAAGAAGGCTTCACCACCTGCACCGTGCGTGTCTCAATCGTTTTTGCTCCCCGCTCGTCTTCTGCCTCGATACGAATGGTCACTGATGTTTTACCCGTCAGTTTATTTTCGAATGTCTCACTGACAAATGAGTTATTTTGAAGTTTATTGTTCTCATATACTTTTTCGTTATCAATGTAAATCCGTGTCTTCAGGATCCGATCCCGTAAATCATAGTCATTGACTTTGTATGAAATCGTCAACGGCTCATTATTAAGATAACTTGCCTGATTTTCCGGCAGGATGTTTTTGATTAACGGCTTATGGTTGGCACCGATAAAAGCACGGTACATCGTATTCGAAAACAATTCTTTTTCCTGCTGTTGACTGAAGGTCGATGTATGACCGGCTCCGGAATAAGTGATATTTCCTTTTGTATACATATAGTAGTGATTCCGGGCATCGCCAACCGTTCGCCCTGCCGCCTGATTCGAAGCAGCCAAATTATTTTCGCGGATGTTGTACCACGGTATTAAATCCGGTTGTTCTAAATCCAGTCCAAAGTATTGATTGTGCGTTGTGGCAATCAAGACACTGCTTCCCAGCGTAAAGGGATAGGCGGTCATGACTCCGTCATTTTGTTTAACCGCCTGCCCCGACGTCCGTGGTGCAGCATAGCCCATGTTCGTAAAATTCTTCTGACCGGCTAAATCGGCAAACTTCTTTTCCCAAAACAATTCTGGTACCAATGTCTGATTCGGACGGAAGATCGTATCATGGGACAACATCAATCCTTGACCTGTATTTGTAAAATTAAGAATCGCATCAGACGCCGCATCACTTAAAGAAGCTGCACCGTAGGAATCCTGAAATCCGAAAATTAACATATCATAGGATGTGTTTATATTTTTACTGGCATACGTTTTGTTAAACGTGTCTGCCGTGATGACTTCTACGTTGAAGTCATAAAATCCATCCTGTTTCAATAAAGTGCCTGAGTTCATAAAACCGTTGATTGAACCGGTCGTTCCGGAACGCGTCACCTGTAGAATTTTTGCTTCCGCCACCTGATCTTTCATTAAGAAACTGCCGGTTTTATAGTCCATCAAGCCGTCACCGGTCGTAACGCGAATCATCCAGTTCCGTGGACCTGTGTAACTTGGTGCGTCAAATGTATAACTTAACGTCCCCGTTTTCAAAGCCGGTTTCTCATCTACTTTTTCGGACTCTTCAAACTGATCATTGCTGTCAAAATCAATGTACAGTTGAACACGCTGATTCGTTTTTTCAACACTCATCGTGTACGTAAAATCAATCGGGACATTCGGAGCAGCCGTAATTCCTTTGTCGACGTTTGCCAGTGTCGTCCCTTTTTGTTGAACGGATACGCCTTGAAGACGCGGACGAACAGTCTTTCGCTCTTTTAATTGGGTGATGACGGTCGAAATGTTCGTATACGGCTTCACATCTTTAAAAACTGCTGTAAAGTTACTGGTCGGATGGGTGAACACATCGTCATGTAAAAATACAGGCAATCCTTTTTTGATATAGGCGTTATTAATTTCATTTGCTTTTAATTTCGTAATGTCATTTTCTATTCTACTTGTATTATGCTGTTTCGAAGTATCAGAAACTTTTACAGAATAACGGTCTAAACCAGTGAAAACGGATGAATCAAAAACGATCGCATCAAATGCTCCATCTAACGGAAAACGGGAAGCATTTAGCTCTTTGACCGTCATCATCTTGACATCGTATTGACTGGTATCTAACTCTTTTAACATCGATAGCGATGTAAGAACAGTATTCGGATCAATCCGGTTCGTCGCCGACCAGTCATCGCGGATTTCTAAAATCTTAAACTTTTCACCGGTTGCTGCTTTGGAATGCGGCTCATGTATATACGTAAAGCTTGAAAAAATCAGTAAGATGGCTAAGGCTAGACGGACCCACTGCTTCATCACTTATCGTCTCCTCATCGTGTCATTGAGATATGGGACTATACTTCCCCATTTCATTATAACGAGAGAATACGAATTTCCCCTATTTTGTAAAAATGGAAGCGTAATAATGACGCACTTCACTAATGAAATAGAGTGACCCCGTCACGACGTATGTCCGGTCCATCTCTAATTGATCGAAGAACGCTTCGACCGTCGTTACATTGGCGCCATCTTGCTTTAACTCCTCTATCGTCCGAGCTCGTGGAAAATCAAATATCGTCTCGTAAATATCTGGCGTAATGCTACGTAACTGCGTTAGCATCGCCGTACGGTCTTTGTCACGCAAAATTGAACAAAGTAACGTCACGGGTTTTGATTCCTCTTTTAACCGTTCAACCAGTGCCGTGATGCCTTCCGGGTTATGGGCACCATCGAGAATGATTCGTGGTTTGCGCGAGATGATCTCAAACCGTCCCGGATGTTTTGCTTCCCGTAATCCTTTTCGGATTGCCGCTTTCGACCAGCCGAGTCGCCGCGCACAGATGACGGCATTCGCCGCATTATGGACTTGATGATGACCTTCGAGCCCTAAGCGTGTCTCCGGAATCCCATCATATGTCGCCCAGGTCCCCGTCTCTTTTAAGCGGTAACGGATGATCGCTTCCTGACTCCATTTCAACGTTGCATTTCGATCCCCGCAATACGCCATTAACGGCACCGTCAACTCTTCCTGCAGTTTCCCGGCGATGACCGGCGTCCCTTGTTTGATGATGCCGAACTTCTGTAAGGCGATCTCTTGGAGCGTATCTCCGAGGATCGCTTGGTGATCGTGCCCGATCGACGTGATGATTGCCGCGACCGGCTTCTTGAAGACGTTTGTCGAATCATACAACCCACCGAGACCGACTTCATAGATGACGAAATCGGGACGAATCTGATCAAAATAATAGAAGGCAAGTCCTGTTAATGCTTCGAACTCAGTGACCGTACCGAGTGCCGGATCGATGCGCCCGATGGCCGCTTGAACAGCGATCGCAGATGCGACGAGATCGTCTTCTGCGATTGGTACTCCGTTCAACATGATCCGTTCTTCGAACTGAATGATATATGGCGACGTAAACGTCCCGATTTGTAATCCTTCCGCAATCCCCATCTCACGTAAGAATGCAACCGTCGATCCTTTCCCGTTCGTACCGGCGACATGAATCGTTGGAATCACGTCCGGGTCAATCTGTAATTCTAGTAACATCGCCTGCATCCGTTCAAGACCCGGTTTGACGCCGAATGCTAGTAAGCTCGATAACCATTCCAATACATCTTCTCGCGTCCTCATGCTGTTCGCTCCTTTAAAAAAAGTGGCTCAAGGAGACTTGAGCCACTGCTGTAATTAGTGTGAGAGTTCGTTGATGCGTGCTTCGACAGCTTGACGTTTTTCCGTATAATCAAGTGCCTTCGCTTTTTCTTCATCAATGACATGTGCTGGTGCTTTGCCGACGAAGCCAGGGTTGTTGAGTTTTTTCTCGACCCGTTCGACTTCTTTCGTATATTTGACGAGTTCCTTGTTCAAGCGCGCGATTTCTTCCTCGATGTTGATCAAGTCTGCGAGTGGGATGAACAATTCTGCTCCCGTTACGATCGCACTCATCGCTTTTTCTGGCGCTGGCATCTGTTCTTCGATCCGGAGTTCAGACGCGTTCGTGAACTTTTGCAAGTACGAGCTGTTTGACGACAAGTCGTCTTGAACACGTGCGTCATTCGTCGAGATAAACAGTTGGATCTGTTTCGACATCGGTGCGTTCACTTCCGCGCGGATGTTACGAACCGAACGGATGACGTTCTGAACTGCTTCGAATGCTGGAACAGCTTCCGGGAAGTCGAGTGATGCCTCGCGTGTTGGCCATGCAGCACGTGTGATCGTCTCGCCTTCATGCGGTAAGTGTTGCCAGATCTCTTCCGTGATGAACGGCATGAATGGATGCATCAGACGCATGATCCGGTCGAGCGTATAGGCAAGAACCGAACGCGTCGTCTGCTTCGCTGCTTCATCTTCCCCGTTGAGCGGTAATTTCGCCATCTCGATGTACCAGTTACAGAAGTCTTCCCAGATGAAGTGATAGAGAATGCGTCCTGCTTCACCAAACTCATATTTATCCGACAGACGTGTCACATCGTCGATCGTCGTCTGTAAGCGTGTCAGAATCCACTTATCTGCGAGTGACTTCTCGCCTGTCAAATCGATCTGATCAAACGTTAGACCATCCATGTTCATCAAGGCAAAACGGCTTGCGTTCCACAGTTTGTTCGAGAAGTTCCATGTTGCTTCGATTTTTTCCCAGTAGAAGCGGAGGTCGTTCCCTGGCGTCGATCCTGTCGTTAGGAACCAACGAAGTGAATCGGCACCATACTTCTCAATGACATCCATCGGGTCGATTCCGTTCCCGAGGGATTTCGACATCTTGCGTCCTTCCGAATCACGAATCAATCCGTGGATCAAGACGTCTTGGAATGGACGTTGTCCTGTGAATTCGTACGATTGGAAGATCATCCGTGATACCCAGAAAGCGATGATGTCATAACCCGTAACGAGTGTCGATGTCGGGAAGTATTTTTGATAATCGTCTGCGTCCGTATTCGGCCACCCCATCGTCGAGAACGGCCAAAGTGCTGAAGAGAACCACGTATCGAGGACATCGTTGTCTTGCTCCCAGTTCTCGATATCGGCTGGTGCTTCCTTGCCAACGTAGACTTCGCCTGTTTCTTTATGATACCAAGCCGGAATCCGGTGTCCCCACCAGAGTTGACGGCTGACACACCAGTCACGGATGTTTTCCATCCAGCGTACGTACGTGTTCTCAAAGCGTTGTGGAACGAAGTTGACCTTGTCTGGTCCTTGTTGCTCCTCGAGTGCTTTTTGCGCGAGTGGCTCCATTTTAACGAACCATTGGAGTGAGAGATACGGCTCAACGATTGCGTCTGAACGCTCCGAGTGACCGACAGAGTGCAAGTGTGGTTCGATTTTGATTAGAACACCTTCTGCTTTTAAATCTTCAACGATTTGTTTCCGGCATTCGAAACGATCCATGCCTTCGTATTTCCCTGCGTTCTCGTTCATCGTTCCATCTTCGTTCATGACGAGGACACGTGGTAACTCGTGACGGTTACCGACTTCGAAGTCGTTCGGGTCGTGTGCTGGCGTAATCTTAACGACACCTGTACCGAACTCCATGTCGACATAGTCATCAGCAACGATCGGAATCTCGCGACCAACGATTGGTAACGTGATCGTTTTTCCGACGAGGTGAGCATAACGCTCATCCTTCGGGTTCACGGCAATCGCTGTATCACCGAGCATCGTCTCCGGACGTGTCGTCGCTAGTTCAACGTGACCTGAACCGTCCGTTAGTGGATAGCTGAAGTGATAGAACGCACCTTCGATATCCTTGTAGATGACTTCGATATCCGAGATCGCTGTTTTCGTCGCTGGATCCCAGTTAACGATGTATTCGCCGCGGTAGATCAAGCCTTTTTCGTAAAGTTTCACGAAGACTTCTTGAACCGCTTCCGACAATCCTTCGTCAAGCGTGAAACGCTCACGTGAGTAATCGAGTCCAAGACCGAGTTTTGCCCATTGTGCACGAATCGTTGATGCGTACTCTTCTTTCCATGCCCATGATTGCTCGAGGAATTTCTCGCGCCCCATTTCAAGACGTGATTGTCCTTCTGCCCGCAGTTTTTGTTCGACTTTTGCTTGTGTTGCGATACCGGCATGGTCCATTCCCGGTAAGTAAAGGACGTCAAACCCTTGCATCCGCTTCATCCGTGTTAGCATGTCTTGTAACGTCGTGTCCCACGCGTGACCAAGGTGCAATTTACCTGTGACGTTCGGTGGTGGAATGACGATCGTGTACGGCTCTTTCTCTGGATCCTGGTCGGCTTTGAAATAGTCACCTTTCACCCAAAAGTCGTACCATTTTTCTTCCGTTGCCTGCGGATCATACTTCGTTGGCATTGATAATTCCTGCATCCTGATCGCTCCCTTTTTGTCCATAATAAAAACGGCTTTCTTTCGTCCTATGCTAAGGACGAAAGAAAGCCGTTGCTTTTTTCCGCGGTACCACCTTAGTTCATCCACAATCGGATGCCCTCGAGCCACGTAACGTGTGGAGGACGGATATCGCTCGTAAGACTCACGATACCAGCTCGTGGGGTGACCTTCCTCCTGTTCGCCCGTCACATCTTTCAGCCAAGGATGTGTTCTCTACACCGGTACGAATACAGGACTACTCTTCCCGTCATCGCTGTTGCCATTTTCTTCTTTACTCATTTTAGCCGAGAGTTCAAGTAATCGTCAAGAACTGCTTAACGACCAAATTCAACTTGGAGTTCTTGGAACGTCAATTCGACGGCTTCGATCGTCCGTTCGATGTCTTCGTCCGTATGGGCGATCGACAGGAAGAGACCTTCGAATTGTGACGGTGGTAAGAAGACACCACGCGCCGCCATCTTTTGATAATACGAACGGAACATCTCAAGGTTCGACGTTTTCGCTTTTTCGAAGTTCGTGACACGTTCATCCGTGAAGAAGACACCGAACATCGCGCCTGCGCGGTTCGTCGTCAGCGGAATGTTGTATTTCGCTGCAGCGTTCAGGTAGCCTTCTGACAGACGGCTCGCTTTCCGGTCGAACTCTGCATAGTGTTCTGGTTTCAATTGTGTCAATGTTGCTAGACCCGCTGCCATCGCGAGTGGGTTCCCGGATAACGTACCTGCTTGATAGATTGGACCTTGTGGTGCGATCTGTTCCATGATGTCCCGACGTCCGCCGTAAGCACCGACTGGCATTCCGCCGCCGATGACTTTACCGAGACACGTGATGTCTGGTGTAACACCGAAGTGCCCTTGTGCACAGTGGAATCCAACTCGGAAACCGGTCATGACTTCGTCAAAGATCAATAAGGCACTGTTTTCCGCCGTGATCTCCCGTAAGCCTTCGAGGAATCCTGGCTCTGGTGGTACGAAGCCCATGTTCCCAGCAGCCGGTTCGACGATGACACCAGCGATATCGTCGCCGTGTTTTTCAAACGCGATCCGGACAGCGTCCAAATCGTTATATGGAACTGTCAGCGTCATGCTCGCGATTTGCGCAGGAACTCCTGGTGAATCTGGTAGTCCGAGTGTCGCGACACCTGAACCCGCTTTGATCAAGAGCGAGTCACCGTGACCATGGTAACAGCCTTCGAACTTGAGGATTTTCGTCCGACCTGTGTAGCCGCGTGCGAGACGAAGCGCTGCCATCGTCGCTTCTGTCCCTGAGTTGACCATCCGGACGACTTCGACCGACGGCACCCGACTGATGACGACTTCCGCCATCGCTGATTCGATTTCCGTTGGTGTCCCGTAGCTCCAGCCACGTGTCGCTTGTTCTTGGATCGCAGAAGTGACGATTGGATCGGCATGACCGAGAATCATTGGTCCCCATGACAAGACATAATCGATATACTCTTTTCCGTCGATATCATAGAGCTTTGATCCTTTCGCATGATCTGCGAAAATCGGTGTCATCCCGACCGATTTATAAGCACGGACCGGACTGTTGACACCACCCGGCATGAGCGGGAGTGCCCGCTCGAATGCTTCTTTTGATTTTGAGTTCTGGTTAATTAAGCTCATTTCGCCCCCTCCAGGTAACGACAAATGTCTTTTGCGAAATAGGTGATGATTAAATCAGCGCCTGCTCGTTTAAAGCCAAGCATCGTCTCAAGGACGATTCGTTCTTCGTCGATCCAGCCGTTCAAGGCAGCGGCTTTGACCATTGCATACTCACCTGATACGTTATACGCGACAATTGGTAGATCGATTCGCTCGCGCACATCACGAATGATATCCATGAACGCAAGTGCAGGTTTGACGATCATGAAGTCAGCTCCTTGATCGACGTCCGCTGTTGCTTCGCGGAACGCTTCGCGACGGTTTGCTGGATCCATTTGATAACCTTTCCGGTCGCCTTCTCCCGGTGCCGAATTCGCTGCATCACGGAATGGACCGTAATAAGCAGACGCATATTTAACACCATAGCTCATGACCGGAATATGGCTGAAGCCATTCTCGTCTAATCCTTGACGAATCGCTGCGACGAATCCGTCCATCATCGATGATGGCGCGATGACGTCGGCACCCGCTCGAGCTTGTGAGATCGCTGTCTTGACGTGAAGCGGTAATGACGCATCATTATCGACCGTACCGTCGGCGACAATCCCACAGTGACCTGTCGACGTATATTCACATAAGCATGTGTCAGCGATGACCGTTAGCTGCGGGGCAACCTTCTTGACGAGACGTGTCGCTTCTTGAACGATCCCGTGATCGTGAAACGCACCTGATCCTTGCTCGTCTTTCAAGTGGTCATGCGGAACACCGAATAAGATAACAGATTCGATTCCGAGTGCGACGACTTCTTCAATCTCAGCCGTCAGATGATCAAGTGATAAGTTGAAGACGCCAGGCATCGAGCTGACTTCGCGTTTAATATCTTCGCCTTCAGCGACGAAAATCGGATAAATCAAATCTGATTTATGCAACTGGTTCTCGCGGACGAGTGACCGGAGTGATGCGGTATGGCGCAAACGACGGTGACGTGCGTATTCTAATGTGTTCATGCTGATTCCTCCTCAATGATACGATCAATCATGCCGTCTACCGTGAATTCACGGGCGACATGGATCGGTTGAAGTCCGGCTGCTTTTGCTGCTTGCTCCGTGATTGTCCCAATGACGATGAACGTCGTCTGCGGGAATAGTGGAGCAATCGCTTCGACAGCGGAAGGACTCTGCAGTCCAATATAGGTGGCAGTTCTGACAAGTGCTTCAGGTAGCCGACGGGTGACAGTTTCATACGTGATGATATCTTCGATCGTATATCGATTCAGTTTTCGTAACTGATCGACCGGCGCTTTCCGCGATCGGTTCCCTCGCGCAAAAACGATATGATCGCCGTTAGACAAGTGTGGTCCCAGTTCTGCGACGAGTGCGTCTCCTGTAAAGGTCGACGGACAGAAGTCGGCTGTTCGACCGTACTTCGCAAGTGCATCTGCCGTCTTTCGTCCGACGACCGCGATACGCGTTGCTGCTAATTCAGGCAACGCATCAGCAATCCGGTGGACACCATTCGGACTCGTCACGATGAGCCAATCAATTCCCTTCGGTAACGTAAACGAAACCGGTCGCGTTTCAATGACAGGATAATGCACTGACTCGATCGCGACGGCGCGCAGTCGCGCCATCTGCTCGGTCGTCGGTGGTCGGCTGCCCGTGAAGAGTACCTGCTTACAAGTCATCCGGAAGTGTCGCGAGAATCTCACGACCGCCCGAAGCAAGCAGACGTTCGGCAACATCTTGACCGAGTTGCATCGGGTCAAGACCTGATTCGCGCTCGAGTAGGATTTGCTCTCCATCGACGGATCCAATGAATCCGACGAGTGTCGTTGACAGATCTTCGTTGATCGTTGCAAATCCACCGACCGGAACGTGACAGCTACCTTCGATCGCTGCTAGGAAAGCGCGCTCGGCATAAGCTACTTTTTCTGTCATCTGATCATGGATCAGATGAAGGAGGTCACGTACTTCTTGGTCATGTGCGCGACATTCAATACCGAGGATTCCTTGACCGACGGCTGGAATCATGTCGTCTGTCGAGAGATATTCCGAAACGACGTCTTCAGACCAACCCATCCGTTGTAGACCTGCTGCCGCGAGCAAAATCCCGTCAAACGGACCATTCTTTAATTTATCGAGTCGTGTGTCGATGTTTCCGCGAATCGATTCGATTTTTAAATCAGGGCGGAGTTTTAGCAATTGCGACCCACGACGTAAACTGCTCGTGCCGACAACTGCGCCTTCTGGCAAGGAAGCAAGACCTTCGCCTGTTTTCGTGATCAAGGCATCACGCGCATCGACACGCGCTGGTGTTGCACCGATGATGAGACCGTCCGGTAATTCAGAAGGTAGATCCTTCATGCTATGAACAGCAAAATCGATTTCTTCGTCAATCATCTGTTGCTCGATCTCTTTTACGAATAATCCTTTACCGCCGACTTTCGAGAGCGTCACATCCAAAATGCGGTCCCCTTTTGTGATGATGTTCTTGATTTCGAACTCATACGGCGCGCCGGCTTGTTTCAACTGGTCAATGACCCATTTCGTCTGTGTCATCGCAAGCTTCGAGCTTCGCGATCCAACAATGATTTTTCGCATGCTAAAATCCCCCTGTACAATGATAAAGGGGCGGCACAAGTCCGCCCCATGCATTTTCTATTGTAACACAAATCGTGCTTTGTTCACCGGTTCACAGCTTTTGCAGAAGGTGTCGTCTCTTCTGATGTCATGACGTCATCTTCGAGCCCTTCGAATAAGTCTTCGTTTAATGCAAACGTATCCATGAACTGCGCAATCCGCTCATCGGCATCTGGTTTCGCTGCCGCATCTTTAATATAAGACAACGGTTCACGCAACAACTGGTTGATGATTGATTTCATGTGTTTACCAATGACGGTTTTTTCACGTTTCGACATCTCCGGTAATTTCCGTTCCAAGCTTTGCATCGTTTCTTGTTGAATGCGTAACGCCTGGTCTCGCAATTCCGTGATAATTGGTACGACACCCAGTGTCGTCATCCAACCTTCGAACTCAGCAATCGCCGCTTCAATCCGTTGTTCGATCTTCGCTGCTTCCTTCATCCGTTCCGCCATGTTTTGTTGGACGATCGATGTCAGATCATCGACATCGTACAAATGAACACCTGGCAAGTCACCGACGGTTGGTTCGATGTCGCGTGGTACGGCGATATCGATCAAGAGGAATGGACGATCGTGCCGGAACAGCTGTGCTGCCGCGATGTCTTCGCGTTTGATGATGGCACGTTTTGCACCAGTTGAAGAGATGACGATGTCTGCCCGAAGCAAACCGCACTGCATCTCGTTAATCGAATGTGCCGATCCTTCGAACCGATTCGCGACCTCTTCTGCTTTAGCTAACGTCCGGTTAAAGACCGTGATATCGCGTGCCCCTGCTTCATATAGGTTGAGCGTCGTCAATTCGCCGGTTTCTCCCGCACCGATGACGACGATTGATTTATCTTCAAGCGATCCGAGTAACTGTTCGGCAAGCGTGACAGCAGCAGCACTGACAGAAACGGCATTTTCACCGATTCCAGTTTCTGCGTGAGCCCGTTTGGCGAGCGTGACCGCTTCTTTGAAGAGTTTATTGAAGACCGTTCCTGTCGTTTCAAGCTTCTGCGCCATGAAGAAGCTTGTCTTGACTTGACCAAGGATCTGCGTTTCACCGACGATCATCGAATCAAGTCCACTCGTCACGCGGAACAGATGCTTCATCGCATCGAACCCTTCATGGATGAAGAGATACGGCTCCAGTTCCTCCATCGTCAAACCGAACCAGTTTGCAAGGAAACGTTTCGTATAATACCGTCCTGTATGTGGCTGATCCGTCACGACGTACAGTTCTGTCCGATTACATGTCGAGACGATGACACTTTCAAAAATACTTTTTTCATCGCGCAATGCGACGACCGCTCCCTTCATCTCATGCTCCCCAAATGAGACTTGTTCGCGTATTGATACAGGCGCTGTTTTGTTATTCAAGCCGACCACTACGATATGCATGCGCTCTACCCCTTACGTCCAAAGATTTCGTTCCGATCTATCTTTTCGTTCTCTATCCTACATTATAACCATTATAAAAAAGATTCCAATCAATTTATAAACTAAAATGAGTCGAAGTTGTGAAATCTTCTTCATTTTTTCTCTTCTTCTACCTTATCCCTCTCTCTTGAAAATCACAAACCCTCTGCTCCTAAAAAGGTCAGAGGGTTACACTTTACTTCAAGGATTTTGGTGATACCGTCACGTCTGGTACATCAAGACGTTGCTGACGTAAACGATAGATCCGAGCGATATTTTGAACGACGACCTTTGAAACTGCGTATGTTGGAACCGCCAAGATGACCCCGATGATTCCACCGATTTTTCCGGCAACGAGCAAAACGATGATAATCGTCAACGGATGAACCTTGAGTGTCTTTCCTTGGACATAAGGAGAAATCAAGTTCGACTCGATTTGCTGCGCGACGACGATCGTGATGATCGCATAGACGGCTTTGATCGGATCATCGATGAATCCAACGATGACCGCCGGTACAGCACCGATGTAGGGACCAAGATACGGAATGATGTTCGTAATCGTACAGAATAAGGCGAGCAGTAGCGCATATTGAATGTCGGCGATGAAGAAACCAATCAATGACATGAGGCCGACGCAGATCGAGACGATGACCTGTCCATTGACGTAATGCTTCACTGTCACGTGCATATCGTGCAAGATTTTACGTGTTTCTGTTTCATAGCTTTTCGGCAATAGCTTCACGACAGAATCCGGAAACTTATAGCCGTCAAGCAACATGTAAACTAAGATGAACGGTACTAAGACGATGATTAAAACTGTCGAAGAGATGACACCGAAAATCGTTCCGACAGACGTCGAGACAGACTTAAAGACTGTGCCGATATACGACGTTGCTTCATTCGTCCACTTGTCAAACAAGTCCGTGTTCTCGTGAACCCATGTCGAGATGAATCGGTTGTTCATCAATTGATCGCGTAAATTTAACGTCTGATCACGCAATTCAACGACGAGTGTCGGAATGCTTGTCGCAAAATCCGTCACCTGTTCGACTAAGATCGGTCCGATTGATGCAACCGCAATCGTCAGGATTGTAATGAAACCAAGCAAGACGATCAGCACGGCAAGACCACGCTTCTTGACCCGCTTCTGCAACGCATCCACGATACCGAGCGTAAAGTAATAGAAGATCCCTGCGATGATCAATGGCGGGAAAATCAAGGCCAACATGACTCGAATTGGCTGGAATAAGAATGAAATCTTCGTTCCAACCCAGATGACGAGAAAAATCATCAATACCCAGATTAATGCTTTGAACCATTTGTTTCGTAACAACTCCACCTAACTTATCCCCCTCATACCTATTCGTCAGCCGACTTTTTCCTCGGTGACGTCTTCGAGACGTTGGCGTTCCATCTGTCCCCAGTTTCCTCGACCCGTCAAGAATTGAATCAATCCTCCTAATTTGAAGAAAACGAGAATCGGACGGTACCAGAACGACTCGGTCAAAGACCATAGATACAACCGAATCAATTCCTTGACGTTCTTGAATCGGTGCATCGTCCACTCTTCCAATAATACGGCACCTGCTGATAATAAGGAACCGTAGAGTAAAGCGACGACTAATAAGACGATCCCAAATTCAAAGTTGAGTGTACCGACGAGTAGATTGAGCGGAATGATGAAATAACCAATCAGTTCGACGATGGGTCCGAGCAGTTCAATCAAAAAGAAATATAACATCGAGACACTACCAACAGAGCCATATTTGGGATTGCCAATCATCCGTTTATGTGTCCACAACGTCTCAGCAAGACCACGATGCCAACGTGTTCGCTGTGAACGTAACACTTCCATCGACTCAGGAGCTTGTGTCCAACAAACCGGTGCCGGAACGTACTCGATGCGTTTATCGAGCTTATTTTCCTTCATGTACCGGTGCAAACGAACGACAAGCTCCATGTCCTCACCGACAAGCCCTTCCTTATACCCACCTGCCTGTACGACGATGTTCTTTTGGAACAATCCGAAGGCACCGGAGACGATCAATAAGATATTGAAACGGCTAAGACCAAGGCGACCAAACAGGAACGCTCGGAAATATTCGATCATCTGCATCAGGACGATCCGTTGTTTTGGTGTCCGAATCTCGACGATTTCGCCGCCTTCGATCGTACAACCGTTAACGAGGAAGATCGAACCACATGTCGCGACGACTTCTTCATCTGACTCAACGATCGGCTTCATGACTTTCAATAACGCATCACGCTCTAAAATCGAATCCGCGTCAAGCGAACAGAAATACGGATAACTCGAGTGATCGATACCGGCATTCAAGGCATCTGCCTTTCCACCATTCTCTTTATCGATGACGATCAAGCGACTATCAATCCGCGAACGATAGACTTGTTTAACTGGCTTCGAACCGATCAAGATTCGCGGATAGCGGATTTCCTTCTCTAACTCATACGAACGGAATAGTTCATCCATCGTTCCGTCCTTTGAACCATCGTTGATGACGATGACTTCATGCTCCGGGTAGTCAAGCGCTAGTAATGCTTGAACACTTGACACGATCGTATATTCTTCATTATAGGCTGGAACAAGGATACTGACCGGTCGTGTATAGAGTGACCGCATCAGCGGCAAGTAGGAGCTCTCTTTCCGGCGGAAACGTTGTCGTCGCACCATCTGAGCTGAAATCAGGTACAGCGTCGAATAGAACACGATGACGAGTAGCATATAAATCAATACTGTCCAGGAAAGGACTTCAATAATGGCTTGGATTGTCTCAGACGACATGATGTTTCATCTCCTTTGCCAACCGTTCTGTTGCTTTTTGACGCGCATAGCGGTCGGGGTGTGTACTTGATACCTTCGCCAACTGTTCAATCCCACCACAAGAAAGTAACGCATCGAAGGCTGCCGTCCGAACCCACCACGATCGACTACCGACAAACGGCAAGATCGCTGGTATCGCATCGTCTGGAACGACATGTTCTAAGAAACGAAGGGCAAGCATTTGCTCGACCCAACTCGATTCTTCTTCCAAGTATGGGACATACAATTTCCAGTCTTCCTCAAGTCCGATTCGCGTGAGTGCACGAAGGGCACGTTTTCGAATTTCTGGATTTTCATCTGTTGTCTTGTCACGAACGAGCGCGATATAACGTGTTTCATCGCGGTCAAAGATCAGCTGAAGAATCGCTAACCTAAAGGACAACGTTAATTCTTCAAACGCAGTCACCCATTCCGCCAAGTCTTGGCTACGCCCGACCGCAAGAATCGCACCAAAGAAGCTAATGTCATTTTCTTGTTTAGCGATCGCGATTGCATCTTGTTCGGATAGTGACACGAGTGTGCGGACGATGACATCGCTCTCCTCTTTTTCAATTGCCTTTCCCCAACGCGCATGAATCATTGGTGCGACTGCGACCAAACGGAATTGAGACACCGCTTCATAGGCGTTCAAGCGGCGGTCAATCCGGCGATGCTTCAATTGTTGTTCATAATACGCTTGCATATTGGCAGCGACGAATGCTTGCACTCGTTCGAGATGTGCCGGTGTTGCCGTTAAATTGGACAGGGCGAACAGTTCAAGATCCGCTAAATCCTCGTTTCCTTTTTGAATCGTCGGCATGTCCTGTCGTTCCCCTGTCGCATAGTCATAGATGTCATCTCGAAAGGCGAGTTGCCAATCGCGCCGTGCATGCTCGCGGTTGGCACGTTGTCGTTTTTGGACGACGAGATAGATCAGTGCCCCACCTTGTAAGAGAACGAGTACGACGATGAATACTAGAATCGCCTGCATCATCGGCCGTCCTCGACTTTTCGGATCCATGCGCGGAACTCTTCGATTTTCAGCGGGAGCGTCATGATGTAATCAACACCACGATCAATCGCTAGGACGTGATCTCGTTCGCGGTTATACATCGAGATCATCATCGATTGGAATGGCGCGATACTTTGTTGTTTTGCCCGCAACAACAATTCCAGTCCATCTGCTCGCGGTAATGCGGACGTGAACACGAGCAAGTACGGACGGGAGGCCACATACTCATCAAGGAACGTCTCTGCTCGTTCAAACGTTACGAACCGTTCGAATCGTTCCATCAGTTCCCGTTCCATCATCCGGCGGATATGTGGATCTTCCGTTACGACGACGACCTCCGCGATATGCTGGATTTTTTTATAGCGTGCAAGGCGATCGAGAACAAGCTCGCGCGACAGCGTCGCCGGTAAAATTTCGCGTGCATTTTCTAACCCATAGAAAGAGGATTCCGTATTAAAATACACGACGGGGATTCGTTCCTCGATGACGGGTTCACTCGCGAGGACGACATCGGCATACGAGATGTCTGTCCGCACGCACCATCCTTCCTCGATCAGACCATTGACCGTCTCCGGCATTTGTCCGACCGTGTGCACGAACAAGGTATTCGTCGACGATTGTCGGACAACCTCTTCCGTCCATTCAATCGTTGAACTGACCTCACGATCTTGACTTGTTGACTCAAACGACTGATTGATTAACTTCCACATCTCTTCACGCCGCATTTAGTTCCCTCCCTCAGTGAATGCTTTTTTCATCGTATGATAGACCGGCTTCAATTCTTCACGTTGCTGCGGATTCGTCCATTCCGCCCAGTTGTAGAAACCACGATCCTTCTCTGGAATGCGTGTCTCACCGACTTGACCTGTGACTTCGATTCCTTCTGTGATCATCTTCGCTTCGAGCCCATCTTTCCAGAAGTCGCCGATGATTTCGTGTTTACTAGGGTCACGCATATTCAAGACCATCCATGGAATACGGAGTTCGACGGTTGGTTTCGTCACATCTGAGATATCCGTCAAGATGTCATCCGGTTCTCCTTCGTGTAAAACACCTGTGTCCCATTTAACGGCTGGTTTGACGATTTTTTTCGTCACCGGATCTCGTCTTGCATAATCGAGCATTTGATAGATTGGAACGAACTTACCGCTATCTTTTTGATCAGATGGCGGTTTCACCATCTCAAACGGCATCTTCAAACCGTAATGATAACGGAAGATGTCATAGCGAGCATCGACATCGATACGCGCCGTCTGATCAATCGTCAGGCGATATTCGGCTCCTTCGTCAAGCGTCAACGGACCGACTTTCGTATTCCCATCATTCGGTTTCGTCGATAGTGCAAGTGTCGTCGGCTCTGCTTTCTTCCGATCGATGCGCAAGTAGAGATATGCCTCGTCAGAAGTCATGTAAATCGCTTGATCCTTATTTTCAGCAACTGGAGCATACCCTTTCCAGTCATCCAGTTTTCCGTCAATGACGATGTCCGAACGAAGGAAACCAAGCATCCCGAAATGTTGTTCACTCGTCTGGACATTCGACCAGCGTGGACGAGTATCCGCATCATCATAATCCATCGTGTTCCACGTCCGTTTGAACCATTCATCTTGCCAGATGAAGACAAGTCCACCGGCCGTCTTGACGTCCTTGATGTCCTGATAGAGCTGCGCGACGAGTTCACCTTGTTTCTTTTCACTGACATGTCCTTGATCAAAACCATTCGGTCCAAGGTGTGTCTTACCGCGTGAGCTTGGAATGCCGAATTCTGATACGAGTAACGGCATCTCATGATAGTCTTTCATTTCTTTCAAATAACGAGCATATGATTCAGAGCCCTTGTCTGCTTTTTGGCTGTATTCTTCCTTGATGAACGAAGGATAATACGGATAGATGTGATAAGACGCAAACAAGCCACCAGGGAAATCCTTCGTTGCTTTCAAATGATTGAAGTCGATCGAGACGAGATCTTGCTCTTCTTCAACTTCTTTCGGGTGTTTCAACGGATCCGTCGTCGGCCAGTTCGTCGAACCAATTGGTCGAGTCGTTCCGTACTCTTTAATTTCATGTGCTGTCGCTGTATCCATCCGACCGGCAAGCCACGATTCAAACGGTGACGCCTCTTTTGTCGTCGTCACGTACTTCCCTTCAAATCGTGTGCCTTTGTTCTTTTTATTCGTCTCAACGACGGCTTCCGGTAACCATTCGATTCCAAAGACGAATGCTGAAACGTATTGCGAAACGTCCGATGTATATGTTCCAGAAGCATGACCAACGACTTCCTTGACGACGGCGTTGCCATGAATGACATCGACCATTCGTTTTGCTTCCGTATCGGTCATCTTCAAGAAGTCTGGCTCAAAAGCGTTCTTCAACTCTTCGAATGGTTTTTCCTCGACCCACATACCTTGCATCAGATAAATCGGTTGTTTTGCACGTTCATTATAGGCTTTTAGTGCATCATAGAAAGCCGGTGGATGAAGCGTATATATTCGAATTGTATTGACGCCCAACTCACCAATTTCCTTTAGCCAACGATCGTATTCATTACGACTGATCGCATGTTCCCCGGGAAATGCACCGGGTCGACCGAGTCCGACGTTGACGCCTTTGACGAAATACGGCTTCCATTCGCCATCTTGATACATTTCAAGTGTGTCTTGTCCTTCACGTGCTCGAGTTCGTAGTTCTTGATTACCGACTTTCGTTTGAGAGAGTGGCTTAACTTTCGCAGCCTGCGTCGAGACACGTTTTGTATCTTCTAGAATTCGTGTCAGTGTCGGGGCATAAATCTTCCAAAAGAATGCTGATTCACTCTCTGCACTATCGAGAATGAACTGTTTGCGGAACCAATCGAGCCCACTATATCGATAGTAGCGCGGGATATCCGCGACATCAGTGTAGTCCCCAGCAAAATAGTGTCCACTTCCTTGCGTGACATACGCTGGGAATTCAAGCGGCAACTGATATTTCCGAAGCATCGCTTGGGTTTGTTTTGACGGTTTCCAAGAAAAATGCGCTTGTTGCTCGCCACCGTCTAGCTCTAAAATCTCAAACCAGTAGTTATAACGGACCTCATCTTTTGCATTGCCCTTGTTTTTATCCCATTTATAGAGAAGCGGCGTGTCATCATTAACAAAGAATGCTTTTTCTGTTGAGTCATTGATAAAGACATAACCTGGACCAGATAGTTTGAATTCTTTTTCTTTCGCCTGCGCTTTTAATTGAGCTACGACGTTCTTCTCAAGACCTTGCAGTTTTGTTAAATCCGGGAAAAACCGACCAATCCATCCTGTCCAAGCCGTTCCGAATAATTGGCGGAACGCATTGGACCGTTCGACTGACGTCGGACTTGCCGCCGTATTAAACTCCGCCACGACCGTTTTCCCTTGCGAAATCGCTTCGGTCGCAAGCTCGACGTCTTCCGTCGTCAAGCCACCACGATGTTCTTTTTTTCCGTTGACGTCATATGACTTTCCATACGTATCCGTAAACAACAGCACATCTGCTTTAGAGGCTTGTTGTAACATTTTTTCACCTTGTGTTCCGTCATAACGGTTGATGTAGTCCGAATACGCATAATCCTGCCCTTGCGCATTTCGGATCTTTAAGTGATTCAATAACCACGTCGTTCCGGCATGCTCTCGCTCCTCCGTTCCGTTCGTGTAGTCAAATAGCGCAATGTTTAATGTCTTTTCCTGTTTCAAGAACCAAATGGCAAATGGTGTCAGAATGAGTAAGACGACGATTGCGAACGTCCATTTATAACGCCTCATATTGGCATAGCCTCCCACTAGAACAATTTGTTCCTATCATTGTAACGTGAATCAAATGATGTTCATATAATGGAAATCAAAATTGATGGAAGGAAATGATAAGATGCTAATTTTAGATTACTTTACCCCTAACAAAAAAAAACGTTCCGTTCTCTTTTGTCGGAGAACAGAACGTTTCGTTTTTTACAGAAGACGATAAATCGCTTCCCATGCCGCATCGACGCCTTCTCCTGTCTCAGATGAGAAAGGAATCAAGGTATCTTGACCGTCAAATTGCAATTTACGTTTGATTGCCGCGATATGTTTATCACGTTGACTCTTTTTGATTTTATCGAGTTTTGTCGCAACGACGATGACTGGTAGATCATAATACTTCAAGAAATCATACATCGTCACATCATCCGCAGACGGATCGTGTCGGATGTCGACGAGCTGTACGACACCTTTGAGGATTTCACGTTGTGTGAAATACTTTTCCATCATCTTGCCCCACGCTTCGCGTTCCGTCTTCGAGACTTTTGCATAGCCGTAACCGGGTACATCGACGAACATGACTTCATCATTGATGTTGAAGAAGTTCAAGGTTTGCGTTTTACCTGGTTTTGAAGACGTCCGCGCGAGTGCTTTACGCTGGACCAATTTGTTGATGAATGAGGACTTTCCGACATTCGATCGCCCTGCGAGTGCCACTTCTGGCAATAATGGCTCCGGATAATGTTCCGGATTGACGCCACTCGTAATAAAATCAGCTTTATAAATTTTCATGTTACTCTCCTTTTAATGCATGTTCGAGCACTTGCTCCATCGTCGCGACTGGAATGAATTCCATTCCTGCGCGGACGCTTTCCGGGATATCATCGATGTCCCGCGTATTATCTTGCGGTAAAAGAACGGTCGTCAAACCCGCACGATGCGCTGCGAGCGACTTCTCTTTTAATCCACCAATTGGTAAGACACGTCCACGCAACGTAATTTCACCCGTCATCCCGACGTCCCGGCGCACCGGACGCTTCGTCAAGGCAGAAATCAGTGCTGTCGCGAGTGTAATCCCAGCAGATGGTCCGTCTTTTGGTACGGCACCTTCAGGAACGTGGATGTGGATGTCTTGCGTTTCGTAGAAGTTCGGTTCGATGCCAAGGGACGTCGCGTTCGCTCGGACGAAGCTGTACGCGGTCTGAGCCGACTCTTGCATGACGTCACCGAGTTTCCCGGTTAATTGTAATTTCCCTTTACCCGGAGCAAGGCTGACTTCGATCGTCAACGTATCGCCCCCAAAAGCAGTATACGCTAAACCAGTCACCGCGCCAATCATATCTTCCAGTTCGCCTTGACCATAGCGGTAGATCGGTTTACCTAAGAAATCATCCAGATTACGTTTTGTCACCGTCACGCGCTTCTTCTCACCCATCGCAATTTGTTTCGCTGCTTTCCGGCAAAGAGAGCCGAGGACACGTTCGAGATTCCGGACACCGGCTTCTCGTGTATAACGACGGACGACTTCTTCCAGCGCGTCTGCTTTGACTGTCAATTGACTCTTTTTCAGACCGTGTTCAGCCAGTTGCTTCGATAAGAGATGACGAACAGCAATTTCCGTCTTCTCTTGTTCCGTATAGCCACCGATTTGAATCAGTTCCATCCGATCGAGCAACGGTCCGGGAATGTTCGAGACATCGTTCGCTGTCGCGATGAACAGGACATTCGATAAATCGAATGGTTCTTCGATATAGTGATCAGAAAAGCTGTTGTTTTGTTCCGGATCAAGAACTTCGAGCATCGCGGACGACGGGTCACCACGGAAGTCATTTGACATCTTATCGATCTCATCAAGCAGGAAGACCGGGTTGTTCGTTCCTGCTTGTTTTAAACCACGAATGATCCGTCCTGGCATCGCACCGATATACGTCCGGCGATGTCCACGGATCTCCGCTTCGTCGCGCACGCCACCAAGTGAGACACGGACGAACTTCCGCTCAAGTGCTGTGGCAATCGAACGGGCAAGCGACGTTTTCCCGACTCCTGGAGGACCAGAAAGACAGAGAATCGGTCCACGTAATGAGTCCGTCAATTGACGAACGGCAAGATACTCAAGGATTCGTTCTTTGACCTTCTCTAGACCGTAATGGTCCTTTTCAAGCTGTTCTGAAGCAGCAGAGACGTTCAAAAAATCGTCCGTTGCTTCATTCCATGGCAACGAGAAGAACCATTCGAGATAGTTGCGAATGACCCCATGTTCGGGACTCGTCGCCGGTACGACCGCTAAACGACTGATTTCCTTCTCGACGTTCGCAACCGTCGTTTCTGGTAAATCAAGCATCGCAAGCTGCTCCCGGTATTTCGTCGCATCGCTTTCAACAGAAGCTGATTCGCCACCGAGTTCTTGTTGAATCGTCTTCAATTGTTCCCGCAAGTAATACTCGCGTTGCGATTGTTCAATCGTCTTCTTCGTCCGTTCACGCATCTCACGTTCGAGTTCGACGACTTCATATTCGTGTTTCATGACGTCTAGCAACATCAATCCTCGTTCGACCGGATCCTGTTGTTCGAGAAACTCCTGTTTCTTCGAGATATCGATTGGTAGCTTCGACGTGATATAGTCCGTCAATGAATCGAGGCGTTCGTATGTCTCGAACCGGCGACGTTCATCCGTTCCGATTCCTTTGATCCGAGAGACGAGTTGACCAAACTGTTCTTTGATGAGACGAACGAGCGCTTCTTGTTTCGCTCCTTTGATGTCCATCTTCTCGATTGGTTCGATGACGGCTTGATAGCCCTCGTCCGTCTCCTCGACGTTTTCAATCCGGACGCGTTCCTTCCCGATGACGCGGACACGGACCGTATCATTCCCGAGTTCACTCATCTTCGCGATTTGAACAAGTGTCCCAACCTGATGCAGCCCGTCGACAGACGGCTCCGCTTCTGGGTCACGTTGCGTGACGACGACGAGATCGATCTCGTGTTCCTTTGATGCAAGTAAGGCTTTTAAGGATACCGGACGCCCAACATCAATCGTCAATCCGATCAACGGATACGCGACGACACCGCGTAACGGTAAAAGTGGATATTGTTTTTTCTTCATTCGAATTCCTCCTAAACAAAAAGACTCGGAAAGGCGTACAAGTAGCCTCCGAGCCGATTTGTCACGGTGTTACGCCGTTTCTTTTTCTTTCCCATGTTCAATTGTACCATCTTTCAACTCGAGCGTTGGACCGCGTTTACCAGTCAACGTTTCTGCTGTAATGATGACTTTCGCGATGTCTTCACGCGATGGGATTTCGAACATGATATCAAGCATAGTTTCTTCGATGATTGAACGAAGACCACGCGCACCTGTTTTACGTTCGATTGCAAGTTTTGCAATCTCAAGAAGTGCATCTTCCGTGAAGTCGAGTTCGACATCATCAAGTTGAAGCATTTTCTTATATTGTTTCACGAGGGCGTTTTTCGGTTTCGTCAAGATTTGAACGAGTGCCTCTTCATCAAGTGGCTCGAGCGTCGCCATGACCGGCAAACGACCGATGAACTCTGGAATCAAACCGAACTTTTGAAGATCTTCTGGCAATGCAGCTGCGAGAATTTCTTTTTGCGTAAGGTTACGGTTCTCTGAATCGTTTCCGAATCCGATGACTTTTTTACCAAGACGACGTTTGATCGACTGATCGATACCATCGAATGCGCCACCGACGATGAATAAGATGTTCGTCGTATCGATTTGGATGAATTCTTGATGTGGGTGTTTCCGTCCACCTTGTGGCGGTACACTCGCAACAGTTCCTTCCAAAATTTTAAGCAAGGCTTGTTGGACACCTTCACCAGAAACGTCACGTGTAATCGACGGATTTTCTGATTTACGAGCGATCTTATCGATTTCATCAATGTAGATGATGCCTTTTTCAGCCTTCTCGACATCGTAATCCGCTGCTTGGATGAGTTTCAACAGGATGTTCTCGACGTCTTCACCGACATAACCGGCTTCCGTCAAACTTGTTGCATCGGCAATCGCAAACGGTACGTTCAAGATCCGTGCCATCGTTTGGGCAAGAAGTGTCTTACCGCTACCTGTTGGTCCAATCATGACGATGTTCGATTTTGAGAGCTCGACATCATCTGCACGACCACCAGCATTGATTCGTTTGTAGTGATTGTACATCGCTACAGACAACGATTTCTTCGCTTTCTCTTGACCGATGACGTAATCATCAAGTGTCGTACGAATTTCATGCGGTTTTGGAACATTCTTCAGCTCGACTTCTTCTTCAGTACCGAGTTCTTCCTCTACGATTTCATTGCAGAGTTCGATACACTCGTCGCAAATGTAAACGCCAGGTCCAGCAACAAGTTTGCGTACTTGTTCTTGTGTCTTTCCACAGAAAGAACATTTTAGCTGACCTTTTTCTTCGTTAAATTTAAACATAAAGGTCCACCCCTTTAACGTGGAAATTGTATGGACGCCTGTAGCATCCCGTCTCACGTTTTACTATTTATGATTGTAGCATGAACAAGGAAAGTCTTTCAAATCCTGGACGAACGATTTACAGTTTGATGTTCTGAACCAAGGATTGTTTGTCCTTGTTTGACCTATCGTACAAAAAAATCGACTCCAAGACCAGAAATTGGGCTTGAAGTCGATCGAAAACCATGAAATGGCTTATTTTGCTTTTGCGTTGTCGACGAGAACATCGATAGCTTTACGGAATTGAAGATCGCCTTTAAGCGTTTCAAGACCACCTTGTGGTGCAAGCATCGTTTCAAGTTGATCTGCAGGGATGTTGTAGAGTTCTGACATTGATTGAAGTTCAGCTTGAGTTTCCTCATCTGTTACTTCGATTTTTTCGTCAGCAACGATTTGCTTGAGGACGAGACGTGCTTTAACGCGCTCTTCCGCTTGCTCTTTCATTTCAGAACGCATTGCCTCTTCTGTCGTTCCAGTCAACTGGAAGTACATGTTGAGGTCGATGCCTTGTGATTGAATACGTTGTGTGAACTCTTGAACCATACGCTCGACTTCGTTTTCGACCATGACTTCTGGAAGATCAACTGTCGCGTTTTTCGTAGCCGCTTCGACTAACTCATCGCGCATTGAAGCATCAGCTTCTTGTTTGCGTGTGTTTTCGAGACGCGTACGGATTTTTGTTTTCAACTCGTCGAGTGAAGAAACTTCTTCATCCATTTCTTTTGCGAACTCATCTGTCAATTCAGGGAGCTCTTGTGCTTTAACTTCATGGATTGTTACTTTGAATGTAACTGGTTTTCCAGCGAGTGATGCTTCGTGGTATTCCTCTGGGAATGTCACTTCAAGATCTTTTTGCTCGCCAGTTTTTAAACCGACCATTTGCTCTTCGAATCCAGGAATGAAGTTCCCTGAACCGATGACGAGTGAGTAGTTCTCAGCAGTTCCGCCGTCGAATTGGTTTTCCCCATCGAAACCTGCGAAGTCGAATACGACTGTATCGCCATTCTCGATGACGCCATCTTCTTTAACGACGAGTTCTGCACCGCGTTCTTGCAATGTTTTGAGTTCAGCGTCGACGTCTTCGTCAGTAACGTTCGTTTCAACTGCTGTGTACTCAAGACCTTTGTACTCACCGAGTGTAGCTTCTGGCTCGATGACGAACGTGATTTTGAATTCGACTGGCTTGCCTTTTTCGAGTGTTTCAACGTCGATGTTCTCAAGCGCGATTGGCTCGATTCCTGATTCGACGACTGCACCTTCGATTGTGTCCTTATAAAGGATGTCGAGTGCATCTTGGTACAGTGCTTCTTCACCGTACATTTTGTTGAACATTGCGCGTGGCATTTTTCCTTTACGGAAACCAGGTGTGTTCAAAGTCTTAACGACTTTCTTGAACGCTTGGTCTACCGCTTTATCAAATGCTTCAGCAGGCGCTTCATACGTGAGGACGCCGAGGCTACCTGATTGTTTTTCCCATTTTGCAGTCATGCTGAGTCCCTCCAAAATTGTCAATTAGCGTACATGTGTGTACAACAAGTCACATTATAGCACAATCGTTCTGACGATTACCACTGTTGAACGAATCGTTTCCAGATGTCTCAATCGAAGTAAATCTGCTCGAATGCGATGACTTCTGGATAAAGGATATGTGCCGCTCGATATAACCGCTTCGCCAGCGGACTGAGGATACGTTCCGGTTCTTCACGTTCAAATGTCAGACCTGCGAGTTCTTCGCATGCTGTGAGCCACTTCTCCATGTCTGATCCGATTCGTTCTCGTTCTTCAAAATGAATCAGTTGATCCGATCGCAAGACGAGCAACGCTCGGAACGGATCCATTCGCTCTAACGTATGCATCGATGCGAGTAACGCTTGTTGCTCCTGTTGATGTACCAGCAGGATTTCTTCTAACTCTTCGCGTGACGAAATCGTCCAGTCTACATCCAAGTGTGGCACATGAATGCTTATCGGATATGACACGTGATGAAGCACACTCCCCAATAACTGATCAATGACGAGTAGACTTTGATGTTCTGCCTCTTGTGCCAGAAGATATTTCTGCGTGATGTATGCAATGAGCTCAGTTGTCCGTTCAAATTCCATACCGGTCAAATGGCGCATTTGTTCGACCCAACTGCCATGTCGCAACACATGCATCAATTCCGTTGCTGATGTTACTTCACGCTGTGCAACAGGGTTGTTTTGAACTGCCGGCTTTTGTTCTCGAACACGCATCTGTTGTTTGATTTCATCTAATCGAAGCGCGAGCCCATAAGGCAGATACGGTGACGCCGAGCGCAAAGCGAGTTTCATCGGATACCGTTCTCCGAGTTCATAAAGAAAGAGTGCGAGCACTTGCTCGACACCCTCGACTTCAAGAAATCGTTCTGCCACTGTTTCAAATCGTTCCCGGTCATGCATTAAGAGTGGTTGAATGACATAGAGCCGGTGTAAGACATCTTCTCCTGTCAATTGGTCAGTCTCTAATTCCATAATCAATTGTTCTTGTTTAGAAGCGGGCAAACGAAGAATGCGCGCTCGCTCTACTTCTAGTTCATGTTCCATCCAGCGCGATGTCCCCATATTCCGGCACTCCTTCATGTTCAACTTCTTATTTCGTAAATGGATCGAGTAAAGACGTCCAGTTCGTGATTGCTTCTTGAAGTTGTCCTGCCTGCTCGATTCCTAATCGATTCAACGTATCTAACGAGACGTCCGCTTCAAGTAATCGAGCGATGTCTTCCGATTGATTCACGTACTGTTCGAGTTTTGCACTTAAATTTTGCAATTCTTGCGGCGGATTTTCAAGTCCCGCTAATCGTTGATCGATCTGATCCAGTTCTTGGTTGAACTGATCAATCGTTCCGTTTTCCTTCAACTTTTCGATTTGTTGATCGAGTGCCTGTTCAGGGTTCGCAGATTCACGCGCTGTCGTAGCCGCCTCATTCAAGGAAGCCGACAAATCTGACGTGACTTGGGCCGTATCTTTTGCAATGCCTTGAAGTTCTCCGGCGTAATCGACACTATTTTTTACATCGTTGACCTGTTGTTTTGCATCGTCGACTGTATTTGAAATCTCACTACATCCAGCAAGAAACGTACTTAGCACGAGGACTGCTCCAACTTTCTTCCACATTGCATTCATCCCTTTCGAGTTCATGATACCTTAATTATAATCGAAAATCGGAATAAAAAAAAGAGACCACCCTCGTAAGGGCAGTCTCTATTTTAATTATAGCGTCCCAAGAGGGATTCGAACCCCCGACCGACGGCTTAGAAGGCCGTTGCTCTATCCTGCTGAGCTATTGGGACGTGTCAACACGAATAAACTATACTAGAACAATTCTTTCGTGTCAATCACATTACAAACATTGCATTTATTTTATTACAAAAATGTTCCGTCCAGATGCAGGGCATTCACTCGATCGCCATTCACATCGAGAAAATCGACAGAATAACGGTTTTGATCCACTTCAAGAATCGCATACGTCTTGTCTGGTCGATGACGTGGCATCCGGATTGAACCTGGATTGATGAATAACACACCGTCCCGATATTCAGCCTTCGCAACATGGGAATGACCATATAAGACGATATCCGCCTGCTTTTCCTTCGCATGATGCTGTAAGACATCTAGACTGTATTTGACGTCCTGACGATGTCCGTGGACACAAAGGATGGTATGACCATCCATTTCCGATACGACTTCTTCTGGAAAATCGTGTCCGTAATCGCAATTCCCTCGCACAACACGATATGGATATAATGATTCGATGTCGCGCGTCAATTGGGAGTCCCCACAATGAAATGCCAAATCCACGTCTTGGTGACGTTCGAATATCGTAAGCAGTTCTTGTTCTAGTCCATGGCTATCACTAACGATCAACGCTCTCATCTTCATCACACTCCTAAGAAAGTAGTTAAGTCCTGTTCGAGCTTGCGCAATGCATTGCCACGATGACTAATCATCGCTTTTTCTTCTTTCGTCAACTCAGCAGCCGTCTGTCCGCTTTCTGTGACGAACAATGGATCATAACCGAAACCGTTCGAACCCGACGCCTCAAAACCGATTCGCCCTTCCATCGTTCCACGAACCGTCAATGTCTCACCCGTTGGTTTCGCTAGCGCGAGTACACAAACGAAGCGCGCCGTCCGCTCTTCCTCCGGAACACCTTCTAACTTTTCAAGTAGTAGAGCATTGTTCGCCGCATCGGACTTTTCAAGACCCGCGAAGCGTGCTGAGTAGACGCCGGGAGCGCCATCTAAAGCATCGACTTCAAGACCTGAATCATCAGCAAGTACCGTGTGACCAAAGTAGGCTGCTGCCTCTGTTGCTTTTAAAAGTGCATTTTCCTCGAATGTCTCACCTGTTTCATCCGTTTCCGGAGCATCAGCGTGATCGAGTAACGACTCGACCGAATAACCGAGACGACCCAGCATGCTTTCAAGTTCCTTCACTTTACCTGCATTGTGTGTTGCGACGATGACCTTCATCTATGTTCCCCCACTTCTTCTCCTACATACCACCAAGAGACACCGAGTGCATCTCGACCAGCATCAATCAGTTCCTTAATTCCTTTTTCCCCAAGTTCGAGCATATCGAGCATCTCTTGACGGGAAAATGTCGACTCTTCTCCTGTTGCTTGCATCTCGACGATTTTCCCCGATGAGGTCATGACGAGATTGAAGTCGACTTCAGCCGCAGCATCCTCTTCATAGCATAAATCGAGCAAAACATTCGACTCGACGATTCCAACCGAGATCGCTGCGATGCCCTCTTTGATTGGTGTATCTGTCAGTTTTCCCGCTTGAATCAATTGATCGACTGCTCGGACGAGTGCCAAAAAACCACCAGTGATCGATGCCGTTCGTGTGCCACCATCTGCTTGAATGACATCACAATCGATCCAGATTGTTCGTTCCCCAAGCTTCTCTAAATCGACGACGGCCCGAAGCGATCGGCTGATGAGACGTTGGATTTCCATCGTCCGTCCCGTCTGCTTGCCGCGGACGGCTTCTCGTGCGGTCCGCTGAGCCGTCGCACGTGGTAACATCGAATATTCCGCATTGATCCAGCCCTGGCGTTTACCGCGAAGGAACGGTGGCACCTTATCCTCGACGGTCGCCGTACAGAGGACTTTCGTATCGCCCAGTTCAATCAAGACAGAACCTTCTGCGTGTTTATTGACATCAATCGATAATTGAATAGGACGGAGATGATCCGCCGTTCGTTGGTCTATCCGCATTTAATCTTCCTCCGTTCCAAGCACGATGCGCTCCGCATGGATGGTCTGATCGAGCCAATCCGTCGCAATCTGATCAAATGAGCGGATATCGCCTGTCGCGTAATAACGATGTTCTGGAATTTGTGTCACATCTGCTGAAATCGTATTGTAATCAAGTAGTGCTGCTACCTCGAGCGCTGTCTCGTCTCCTGAAGAGATTAGTTGGACGCCTGGTCCGATGACCCGTCCAATCACATCTGCTAGGAGCGGGTAATGGGTGCACCCGAGGATCAATGTATCCATATCGTAATTCATCAATGGTCGTAATGTATTGGCAACGACACGTTCGACGTACGCACCGTCTGTCTGCATCGACTCGACGAGCGGGACGAACGGCGGGCACGCTAACGATTCGACGACGACTTGTCCTTCGACGTGGCGTAATGCCTTCTCGTAGGAATTACTTGTAATCGTCATCTTCGTTCCGATGACACCGATTCGTTTCGTACGCGTCACCTTGACTGCCGCACGGGCCCCAGGATCAATGACACCGATGACAGGTATATTTAAACGTTCTCGCGCTTCTTTTAGGACGACAGCCGTGGCTGTATTACAGGCAATCACGATCAACTTCACATCTTGTTGCACGAGATAATCAATCATCTCCCACGTAAACTCACGAATCTCTTCTTCTGGGCGAGGACCATACGGACACCGCAATGTATCCCCGACATAAATGATTCGCTCATGGGGCAACTGTCGCATCAATTCACGTGCGACCGTCAACCCACCGACTCCGGAATCTAGTACTCCAATCGCTCGATTCACTCTTCTCCACCTCTTTCTCTCTTTCCTATGGTAACAAAAAAGGACGACGGTGCAAGACCGGCGTCCGAGAATGTACGATTACAGGATTACTGAGCAAGACCTTCGCTAGTCAGCATATCTGAAAGAGTCGTGATTGCTTCAGAAGCATCGTCACCGTTTGCAACGATTTTGATATCTGAATCTTTCGCGATTCCGAGTGAAAGAACACCCATGATTGACTTCAAGTTGACAGTCTTCCCGTTGTATTCCAAGTTGATGTCTGATTGGAATTTAGAAGCTGTGTTGACGAGCTGAGTAGCCGGACGAGCGTGAATGCCTGAATCCGCGATGACTTTGAATGTTTTTTCCATGATTAAGAAATCTCCCTTCACTAATAACGTACTAGTGAGTCGTTTTCGAATATGTGAACTCATTATCAAATGATAACGGATTCGAATCGATTCTGCAAGGAATTTTTATACGCTTCACTCCACGGGAATGCTTTCCCGGCACGATCAATTTGTACCATCGATGTCCGTCCTGTGAACATCAGTTCACCTTGCTCATCAAATGCCGCATAATGGACGTCACACGACGCACTTCCGACATGTACGGGATAGGCATAGACGGCAAGACGCGTACGTGGATAAACTTGGCGAATGTAATTACACTGGGCATCCGCAACGACGATAATGCCGTCTTCTGCAAGCGAATATCCTGTTTCCTCTAACATCAATGTCCGAACGTCCTCAAAATAGACGAACGGTACCCGGTTATTCATATGACCATAGGCATCCGTCTCCGCAAAACGAACCGCGACGTCGAGTCGTGTGCCATGTTTCATCTGTTCAAGCCATGTTTCAAGTTCTGGAATATAAGCTGGTACGCGCACAATGAGTTCCTCCTGTCTGAATGAAAAAAGAAGGAGCAAGCTCCTTCTTTGATAAATCATGAACTAACTGCTTCACCTGTCCGTCCTTCGTCACTACCAAAGAACTTCTTGAATGAATGAAGTGTCGTCTGACGGTTCATCGCTGCGATCGAAGTCGTCAGCGGAATCCCTTTCGGACAAACCTCGACACAGTTTTGAGCGTTACCGCACTGCATGATCCCGCCATCTTCCATCAACGCTTCAAGACGTTCTTCCTTGTGGAAAGCACCTGTCGGATGCGAGTTGAATAGACGAACTTGTGAAATCGATGCTGGTCCGATGAATGTCGAACGATCGTTGACGTTCGGACATGCCTCGAGACACACGCCACACGTCATACATTTCGATAACTCATATGCCCATTGACGTTTGTTCTCTGGCATCCGTGGTCCTGGACCTAAGTCGTACGTTCCATCGATTGGAACCCATGCTTTGACTTTTTTCAACGCATCGAACATGCGTTGACGGTCAACTTGAAGGTCACGAACGATCGGGAACGTCTGCATTGGTTGCAGGCGGATTGGCTGTTCGAGTTTATCAACGAGTGCTGTACACGACTGACGTGGTGTACCGTTGATGACCATCGAACAAGCGCCACATACTTCTTCTAGGCAACCCATGTCCCAGTTGATTGGTGTCGTTTTTTCACCGGCTGCATTCACAGGGTTTCGGCGAATCTCCATTAAAGCAGAGATGACGTTCATGTTCGGACGGTACGGAATTTCAAACGCTTCATCATACGGTTTACCATCTGGTCCATCTTGACGTTGAACGATGAATTGAACCGATTTTTGCGTAGTAGATGATTCGAGTGGTGTCGCCATTATGCTTTCACCTCTTTCTTCGACTTCTTGCTGTAGTCGCGTTTCCGTGGTGGAATCAACGACGTGTCGACGTCTTCATAGAAGATTTCCGGATGACCATTCGTATAACGTGCCATCGTCGTCTTCAAGAACTGTTCATCATTACGTTCCGGGAAGTCCGGTTTATAGTGTGCTCCGCGACTCTCGTCACGTTTTAAGGCACCGAGCGTGATTGCTTCGGCTAGATCGAGCATGTGATCGAGCTGACGGATGAACGATGCCCCTTGGTTACTCCAACGTGCTGTATCCGTTGCCGAGATGCGCGTGAACCGATCGCGAAGTTCCTTGATTTTCGTCAGTGTCTCTTCGAGCTTATCGTTATAACGGACGACCGTGACGTTGTCCGTCATGATTTCTCCAAGCTCACGGTGGATTTGATACGCGTTTTCCGTACCTTCCATCGATAGGATATCGTTGAAGCGGTTGATCTCTTCGATTTTATGCGCTTCGACGACGTCTTCGCTCATCTCATGAACTGATGTCTCGAGTTCGTTCATATACGCGATTGCTGATGGTCCAGCGACCATTCCGCCGTATACCGCAGAGAGAAGTGAGTTCGCTCCGAGACGGTTACCACCGTGCATCGAATAATCACATTCACCAGCTGCGAACAATCCAGGGATGTTCGTCATCTGATCATAGTCGACCCATAGTCCACCCATTGAATAGTGAACGGCCGGGAAGATCTTCATCGGTACTTTTCGTGGATCATCACCGACGAACTTCTCGTAGATTTCAAGGATCCCACCGAGTTTGACGTCGAGTTCTTTTGGGTCTTTATGCGATAGATCCAGATAGACCATGTTCTCCCCGTTGACGCCGAGTTTTTGATTGACACAGACGTCGAAGATCTCACGTGTCGCGATATCTCGCGGAACAAGGTTTCCGTATGCCGGATACTTCTCTTCGAGGAAGTACCAAGGCTTACCGTCTTTATACGTCCAGACGCGACCACCTTCACCTCGTGCTGATTCACTCATAAGACGTAACTTATCGTCTCCAGGAATCGCTGTCGGGTGAATCTGGATGAACTCACCGTTCGCATAAATCGCACCTTGACGATAGACAGCTGCTGCTGCTTGTCCTGTGTTGATGACCGAGTTCGTCGATTTTCCAAAGATGACCCCAGGACCACCTGTCGCGAGGATGACAGAATCCGCGGCAAATGCCTCGATTTCCATCGTCCGGAGGTTTTGACAAACCGCTCCACGACAGATGCCATTGTCATCGATAATGGCACGAAGGAATTCCCATCCTTCGTATTTTTCTACCAAACCTTGCGCTTCGAACTTACGAACCTGTTCATCTAATGCGTACAACAGTTGTTGCCCTGTCGTTGCCCCAGCATATGCCGTCCGGTGATGCAACGTTCCTCCGAAACGTCGGAAGTCGAGTAAGCCTTCCGGTGTCCGGTTGAACATAACACCCATCCGGTCGAACATATGAATGATCTTCGGCGCTGCTTCCGCCATTTTTTGAACAGGTGGTTGATTTGCGAGGAAGTCCCCACCGTATACCGTGTCATCGAAATGCTGGTATGGTGAATCCCCTTCCCCTTTTGTATTGACCGCTCCGTTGATGCCACCTTGTGCACAAACAGAGTGTGAGCGTTTGACGGGTACGAGTGAGAATAACTTAACTGGTACGCCTTGCTCCGCTGCTTTTATCGTAGCCATCAGACCGGCAAGCCCTCCGCCGATGATGACAAGATTCTTGTTCGCCATGTTGTCAGTTCCCCTTTCCTTACAACACGCCTGCAAACGTTAAGATCGAGCGTACGCCTACAAACGATAAACCGATGAATACGAGTGCTGCCACGTAAGACATCGCCCGTTGAGATGCTGGTGACTGTGTGATTCCCCATGTGATGCAGAACGTCCAAAGTCCGTTCGCAAGGTGGAATGTCGTCGCCAAGATCCCGACGATATAGAACGCGAGCATGAATCCGTTATCGACGATGTTCTGCATCATGCTTGCATCGACTGCTGTTCCCATCGCAGCGGCAATTCGTGTTTCCCAAACGTGCCACGTGATGAACACGACAAGGAATACACCGCTAAACCGTTGCAGTACATACATCCAGTTCCGGAAGTATGTATAACGTCCTGTGTTCGCAGAACCAGTGAATGCGATGTACACACCGTAGACGCCATGCAAGATGATCGGAATGAAGATGACAAAGATCTCTAAGAACAATCGATACGGAACGTTCCCCACGAATTCCGCGGCCTTATTGAAGTCTTCCTCACCACGTACGATGAAGTAGTTCGTCGTTAAGTGCGAAAGTAAAAATAACCCGATTGGAATGACGCCGAGCAGTGAGTGTATTTTACGACTCACGAAATCACGATGATTCGCCATCCAAATCCCCCCTTTTGTTTGCCAATCAACCGTTGGCGCATTTTGGTAGAAAAGCGCTTTCATAAGGAAATTCGTCTTTTCATCACTTATTCTACTCCTGTCCTTTTTAGAAGACAACCCGAGCCGTTGCATTTAACTGCAAATTTTTTTAGGAAAACAATGACCGACAAGAATCATCTCGGTATAATGGTTCACAGATAGGAGTGAATCATGATGGATGCTACACCAAATCAAACACCACTTTTCGGTATCGAATTGATCCGAGATTATGTGCTGACCGATCTTCTTGGATCGGATTATCGGCAAGTCATCTATTGGGCAGGTAAACGTTTAGCGCGTCAATTCCCTGTCGTAGATGAATCTGAATTAGCCTCATTTTTTGAACAAGCAGGTTGGGGAACGCTCGAAATCAAGAAACGCAAAGGAACTGCTATCTCATTCGTGCTGTCTCCTCCTGATACAACGAGAGATGAACGACCACAAGGCTACTTCCAACTCGAAGCCGGTTTCCTCGCTGAACAGTTCTCCCGTTTTAATGGGTGTGTCGCGGAAGGATATGCTGAGACAAGTAAAGAGCTCGTTCAAATCACGGTCCAAATCGACCCTAAAGATCCACTTGAACCGCTCAAGTAAAATTTACATAGAACGTGACAGGAATCTTAATTTTCAACATCGAAATAGATTTTCATGAAACCTTTTGCAGTAAGTGCTCGTAAAATCATTCGTACACAAATCGCGAGGAGGAACTTCACATGTTCAAAAAACTAGCAGCAGATTTAACGGGATTCAGTGATATCGGACAAGTCATTCATCCTGATGATTTCGACAAGGCAGCCGCTGACGATTATGTCTTGCATGAAGACGGTGAGAAAATCTACTTCTTGATCAAATCCAAATCTGATGAGTATTGCTTTACGAACTTGGCTTTAGTTCACCTAGATGGTGAGAGTGCCGTCAGTTCAAAACGCGTCTTGTATCGCTATCCGTACGCACACTATCCGATTCGCCACGTCATGTTCGAAACGGCGGGAACAGTCGATCTTGATGTCGAGATCAAATTCGAGATCGGTGGTAAACATTATTCGATCGACGTCGATAAAAAACAACTTGAACATGTGAAAGATCTTTATAAAACACTTCTTGCCATTGCTGAAAAACAGTATGAAGGACAAAAGATGCTCGAGTTCGCAAACAGCTCATTGAATCATTCGGTCACGATTCTCGGCGGACTTCGTCAAGGTGACATGAACGTGCCGCAAACATTCAAGGAGTTGTCTGAACAATCCTTCGAGTGGCTACAAGGTCACTACTATCAGTGGAACCAGCGAGACTTCGGTTCATACTACGAGAAGTACATCAACAACTAATCACTTTAAAATGCCGCCCTCTTCAAGAGGACGGCATTTTTTCATTCTTCATTCGCTTGACTTAAATATTCAGCGACGGTTTCCGCTAACTTCACAGGTAATCCTGCTTCCGCCAACTGTTCGATTGTTGCGCGTCGCAAGCTACGCATCGATCCGAAATGACGAATCAACTGCTGACGTCTTTTCGGTCCGACTCCTGGAATCTCGTCGAGCAAGGAACGGGTCATCCCTTTCGAGCGGAGCGAGCGATGGAACGTGATCGCGAACCGGTGCACTTCATCTTGCATCCGTTGAAGTAAATAAAACGCACTTGAACGAGGACTTAGTTCGACGAGGCGGGCATCTTCTCCAAACAACAACTGACTCGTCCGGTGTTTGTCATCTTTTTTTAATGAGCCGACCGGCAGGGATAAGCCGAGTTCATCTTGAATGACTTCTAAAGCAGCATTCAACTGTCCGACTCCTCCGTCAATCAAAACGAGGTCCGGAAGGCGCGCTCCTTCGAGTAACAACCGTCGATAACGCCGACGCACGATTTCCCGCATCGATTCATAGTCGTCCGGTCCTTGAACCGTCCGAATCTTAAACTTCCGGTATTCTTTTTTCAGTGGTTTACCGTCTTCAAAGACAACGAGCGCCGAAACGGCGTCTGCTCCTTGAATGTTCGCATTATCGATGATCTCGATCCGTGATAATGGATGAACATCGATCGCATCGGCGAGTTCTTCGACTGCTTGAACGGTCCGTTTCTCATCTTTCGCTAACAACTCGAAGCGTTCCGAGATCGCATTTTCAGCATTCTTTGTCGCTAGATCAAGTAATTTCCGTTTTGATCCTCGGACCGGAACGTGAATTTTAATCGATAGCGCTTCTTTGAGCAGAAGCTGATTGACGAGAGGCGGTACATAGACTTCACTCGGTTTGATGTTCTTTTCGTAGAACTGGACGATGAAACTCTCGAGCTCTTCTGCCGGCGTACCATAGATCGGGAAAAGCGAGACATCACGTTCAATCATCTTTCCGCCACGAAGGAAGAAGACTTGGACACACATCCAACCTTTATCGACATGGATTCCGAATACGTCGCGTGACGTCAGATCCGCTGTGATCATGTTTTGTTTGTTCATGATCGACTCGATCGCCCGGACTTGATCGCGCAATTCTCCCGCACGTTCGAATTCCATCGTTTCGGCCGCGTCCGCCATCTTCTGTTTCAAGTCTTCGACAAGCTCTTTCGTATCGCCCGACAAGAAACGTCGGATTTCTGAAACGAGCGTCTTTTGTTCCGACTCGAGATTCGGGATTTCACATGGACCGAGACACTGACCGATGTGGTAATACAGACAAAGTTTTTTCGGCATCGGCTGGCATTTACGTAGCGGATATAAACGATCTAACAAACGTTTCGTCTCGTTTGCCGCATACGCATTCGGATAAGGACCAAAATAGTGACCACCATCTTTTTTTAACTTACGCGTCGTGATCAGGCGGGGATAGGTCTCATTCGTAATTTTCAAGTACGGATATGACTTATCGTCCTTCAACATGATATTGTACTTCGGATCATGTTTCTTAATAAGTGTCATCTCAAGCAACAACGCTTCTAGTTCACTGGCTGTGATGATGTATTCGAAGTCACGGACTTCCGCGACGAGGCGTTCCGTTTTAATATCATGTGCTCCCGTGAAATAGGAGCGGACTCGGTTCTTGAGATTTTTTGCTTTTCCGACATAGATGATTTCGCCGAATTCATTTTTGTGCAGATAACATCCTGGCTCATCAGGCAAAAGGGATAGTTTCGCTTTGATATGTTCTTGATGTCCCAAATAAATGTCTCCTTTCACCGTTTCTAGTTTTATTCGTTCGGGTAAATACCATACATTGATTATGACATACGGAGGATGAAAAATGCGTACATATGATTGCATTGTGATTGGAACAGGTTCCGCTGGAAATCAAGCGGCTTATAAATTCGCTGAAAAAGGGCTACGTGTTGCCATCGTGGAGAACTTCACTCCAGGCGGCACATGCGCCCAACGTGGGTGTGACGCAAAAAAAATCTTACTGACGGGTAGTGAGACGAAAGACGCTGTCGAGCGATTGCTCGGATACGGTGTAAAGGGGCTGATTTCGATTGATTGGCGCCAATTGATGGAGCGAAAAAATGAATACACACGTGCCATCCCGGAGCAAACTCGAAATCGGTACGCGGAAACGGACATCGACTATTTCCATGGAGAACCGCATTTCGTGTCTTCACATCGCCTTCGAATTGGTGAAGAAGAAATCGAAGGGAAACAGTTTTTAATCGCAACCGGTCTAAGACCTCGCGAATTATCTGTACCCGGTAGTGAGCGTTTCGTAACAAGTAATGAGTTTCTTGAACTGAAAGAACTTCCACGACGACTCGTCTGCATCGGCGGCGGTTATATCTCGTTCGAGTTCGCTCATCTCGCTCGTATTGCTGGGGCAGACGTCACAATCGTTTTACGTTCTAGTCCTTTAAAACAATTCGAGAGTGAACTGGTCGATGTGTTGTTGGAAGCCACACGGGCACTTGGTATCTCAATCATCAAAGAAGCAGAGGTCGTCGCTTACGAAGAAGACTCTCTGCATTTATCGAACGGCGATGTATTAAAGACGGATGTCGTATTGAATGCGACTGGACGTGTCGCGAGTATCGACCAGCTTGGTCTCGAAGAAATCGGGGTTGCGCATAATGAAAAAGGAATTCATGTCAATGCGTACCTTCAGTCTTCCGTCGAACATATCTATGCCGCAGGAGATGTTGCTGTCAGTGGGAATCCAGCGTTGACGCCGTTTGCTGGAACCGAAGGACGACTTGCTGCCGATAACATGCTCGAAGGAAACAACCGGAAACTGGAACTGCTCCCTGTCCCAAGCGTCGTATTCACTGCCCCGAACCTTGCCCTCGTCGGCGAGACAGAAGCCGCTTTAAAAAAAGCAGGTATCTCATACCGTGGTCGCTTGATTGATACGTCTTCTTGGCAAACGAACGCACGGATCAAAGACAGTTTTGCTCGGGCGAAAGTACTCGTTGGGGAAGATGATCAAGTCCTCGGCGCACACTTCATCGGTGTCAATGCAGCGGAACTAGCAAACTATTTCTCGTTTGCGATGCAACACCGGATTCCAAGTACTTCGATGCAACAAACTGGATTCGCTTACCCGACACCTGCTTCAGACATCGCCTCGTTATTCGAGGATTGACAGGAGGCTTTTTGATGATTCAATACGGCTATACGATTTTATACGTTGAAGACACTGCACGGACGCTGACATTCTATCGAGATGTTCTCGGACTATCCGTCAAGGCGGAGCACGGGAGCTACATCGAGTTCGAGACCGGTCAGACGACACTCGCCTTCAATACGCGTGAAGACGTGCAACAGTTGATTCCGGATTACACGATACCAAGCGGAAAAACACAACAGACGTTAGAGATTGGTTTCATCACGGATGACGTCCCGACTCTATTTCAGAAAGTAGTAGAGGCAGGATATGAGACCGTCCTCGCTCCTAGTCAAAAACCATGGGGGCAAGTCGTCGCCTATGTCCTCGACCCCGATGGTCACCTGATTGAACTTTGCACGCCAATGTAATTAAAAAAACAGACCGTTCTGCCTGTGCAGAACGGTCTGTTTTGATATGCAAGAAAGAATTAGTTAGATGTTTCAACGAATTCTTTAAGTGCGTCTTTTGGCATGAAGCCCATTGTTTTGTTGACAGGTTGTCCATCTTTGAAGAGAACGAGTGTCGGGATACTTTGAACTTGGAATGCTCCAGCTACTTCTGGGTTTGCATCTACGTCAACTTTGACGATTTTTACATCTTGCATGTCAGCATCAAGTTCTTCAAGAACTGGTGCAAGCATACGACATGGTCCGCACCATGTTGCCCAAAAATCAACAAGGACGAGTCCTTCTTGTGTTTCTTCTTTAAATGATTGGCTAGTTGCGTGTACGATTGCCATTGATCATAACCTCCTAATGAGTAGATCGACCCGGTAAAAAAAATAGGTGATCTCTTTATTGATTCGAGTATATCATAGCAGTCTCTTCCAACAAACGAAACTGCTCACGCGAAAAATCCGCAAAAATAACCGGCACCATGATAATGGTACCGGTCTTCAAACTTATCCGTGAACGAGCATTTTTTTGAATTCAGCTGTCAATAGTGGAACGACGTCGAACAAATCTCCGACGATACCATAGTCCGCGACAGAGAAGATGTTCGCTTCCGGGTCCTTGTTGATTGCAACGATCACTTTGGCATTCGACATCCCTGCTAAGTGTTGGATCGCACCTGAGATCCCGCATGCAATATAAAGGTCCGGTGTAACGACTTTCCCCGTCTGACCGATTTGAAGGGCATAGTCGCAGTAATCCGCATCACAAGCACCACGTGAAGCACCCACTGCTCCTCCGAGGACATCTGCTAGTTCTTGTAACGGTGCGAAGCCATCCGAGCTCTTGACACCGCGTCCACCTGCGACGATAACTTTTGCCTCTGATAAATCAACGCCGCCAGTTGCTTTGCGTACGATGTCTGCGACGATCGTTCGTAAATCCTTCAGTTCGACCGTGACCGACTCGACAGTTCCTTGTGAACTACCTGCTTCAAGCGGATCGATGTTGTTCGGACGGACCGTAAAGAGCGTCTTGCCCTCTGAGACTTTGACTTTTTCAAATGCTTTCCCCGAGTAGATCGGGCGAATGAATGACGCATCCGCGCCTTCCCATTCAATCGCCGTCACATCACTGATCAAACCAGCTTGTAGTTTTGCCGCGATCTTCGGTGATAAATCTTTACCGAGCGACGTATGTCCGAAGACGAGCACGTCTGGTGACGTCCGGTTCATCAACTCGAGGAAGACTTGTCCGTAACCATCTGGCGTGTAGTGTAGAAGACGCTCATCCTCGACGACGAGCACCTGGTCCGCTCCGCGCGATGCTAAAGCATCAGCATCCTTTGCGACATCGTGCCCAATCAGGACTGCGATAACTTCGTCAGCGACACGTCGTGCTGCCGCGATTGCTTCAAACGACACATTCCGTAAACTGCCATCTCGTGATTCTGCGAGTACTAATGCTTTTGTCATTCGTTTCTCCCCCTTAGACCACTTTTGCTTCGTTGCGTAATAATGATGCGAGTTGCGCGACTTGCTCGTTTAGTTCACCTTCAAGGATCTTACCGGCTGCTTTGTTCGGTGGTAAGAAACGCTCAATCGTTTCTAGACGTGGTGCGAGTTCGTCTTCATCAAGTTCGAGATCATCGAGTTCGAGTTCTTCTAGCGGCTTCTTCTTCGCTTTCATGATCCCCGGAAGACTTGGATAACGTGGCTCGTTCAACCCTTGTTGCGCAGTTACAAGTAACGGAAGCGTCGTTTCAATCGTCTCTGTATCCCCTTCAGCGTCGCGTGTCACGATAGCTTTCGTACCGTCGAGCTCTAGTTTCGTGATCGTCGTCACGTAAGGAATATCGAGTAATTCTGCGACGCGCGGTGCCACTTGACCACTTCCGCCATCGACTGCGACGTTCCCAGCGATGACGAGATCGACTGTCTGTTCCTTCAAATAACCAGCGAGCACTTCAGAAATCGTGAAATGATCTGCCTCTTCGATGTCATCTTCAATCGAGATACGAACGGCTTGATCCGCTCCCATTGCGAGTGCTGTTCGTAATTCCTTATCCGCATCTTCCGGTCCGACCGTCACGACCGTCACCGTTCCCCCTTGTGCATCACGGACACGAATCGCTTCTTCTACCGCATACTCATCGTATGGGTTAATGATGAACTCAGCGCCATCCTCATCGATTTGACCATTCTCGAGTTGGATTGCTTCTTCCGTATCGAATGTGCGTTTCAACAGTACATAGATTTCCATCTCATGCTCCCCCTTGTCGTCTATTCACCATCATTCTTTGTATCCGCTTACATGATTGTTGTCATGAAAAGGGCTTAACTCAGCCCTTTGATCAACATCCGATGAATCCCGTCGCGTGTCTCAAGCAACTCATATTTGAATCCACTTGCCATCCAGCTCGTCACGACCTCATCGATCGTTCCGAAAATCATCTGACGTGCCAATCGATAATCGAGTTCGTTTGAAAACTCACCTGTCGTCATCCCGTGCTTGACGACCCGGTCAATCAGATGCAAGTACGGTTTCAAGACAGCAGCGATGTTTTGACGCATGTCTTGGTTCGATTGACGCAACTCGATCTGCGTGACGACCGCTAAATCATAGTCGACGGATAATTGCTCGAGGTGTGCCTCGATCAATGCTGCCAATTGTTCCGTCGCTGATGTATGGCTCGCGATTTGTCCTTCGGAATATTCGATGAAGCTTCCCATTTTCGCTTGGAATAGCGAAATCAAGAGATGTTCTTTATTCTTGAAGTACAGATAGATTGTTCCATCCGCAACCCCGGCTTCCTTTGCGATGGCAGTCACTTTCGCTCCATGGTAGCCGTTCTTGGCGATGACTTTTACGGCGGCATCAATGATGCGGTCACTCTTTGACATTGTTCGTTTCATTCCACTATCTCCTAACGCATAAAATGAATGATGGTTCATTCATATTTATTCTATCATGTCATTTTATCCTGTCAACTGCTTTCTTCGAGTTGTTTAGCACGTTCTTCTTCAACGAGAACACGGCGGAGGATCTTACCAACGAACGTCTTCGGTAACTCTTGCCGGAATTCATACTGCTTTGGCACTTTGAACGATGCTAACTGTTTACGACAGAATTGATCGAGCTCTTCTTCCGTGACCGTCATCTCATCCTTGACGACGATGAACGCCTTGACGGTCTCGCCTCGGTAGACATCTGGAACACCGATGACGACCGCTTCTTTGACAGCTGGGTGTTCATATAGGATTTCTTCGACTTCACGTGGATAAATGTTGAATCCGGAAGCAATGATTAAATCTTTTTTCCGATCGACGATTCGGAAGTAATGATCCTCACCGATATATCCAAGGTCTCCTGTATGCAACCAACCGTTTCGAAGTACCGCTTGCGTATCTTCTGATCGTTTCCAGTATCCTTTCATGACTTGCGGACCTGTGACGATAATCTCGCCAATCTCACCCGGAGCAGCTGGTGTCTCTCCGTCCGCTTGGACGATTTTCGCTTGCGTATCGGGTACCGGAATACCGACCGTTCCAGGAATGCGACGATCCCAGATACAGTTCGTATGCGTCACCGGGCTCGTTTCAGACAGACCGTATCCTTCAACAATCCGCCCACCCGTCAGCGCTTCGAATTTTTCCTGCACTTCGACTGGTAATGGAGCAGAACCAGAAATACAGGCTTCAATCGAAGAGAGATCATACTTCTTCAGTTTCGGATGATTCAATAGACCGACATACATCGTCGGAGCACCTGGGAACAGATTCGGTTTTTCCTTATGAATCGTCTTGAGAACCTGTTCGATATCGAATTTCGGAACGATGATTTGTTCATAGGCATTAAATATGCCGAAATTGAGGTTACATGTCATGCCATAGACATGGAAATAAGGAACGACCGCTAACAGCTTCCGTCCATCTCCTCGATTGTATTTATAGAACCAGTTGTCGATCTGTTCGACGTTTGCACTCAAGTTGAAGTGTGTCAACATGACACCTTTTGGAGCGCCTGTCGTTCCACCCGTATATTGGAGAACCGCGACGTCCTCCTTCGGTTGAATCGCGACTGGTGTAATCGGCTCATAACCTCGCAAAGATAAAAACGGAATCGAACCCGTCGTATCAATGATGATGTTGTTATCTTTCCGTGCTTTAATCGGGTACAGTTTATTTTTAGGGAAGGGAAGGTAATCCGCGATACTTGTCGTCACAACCGTCTTGAGTGTCGTCGCCGCCTTGACACGAGACGCTTTTGGATAAAGTAGATCGAGCGTCACGAGCATGTGTGCTCCTGAATCGACGAGAATCTGTTCAAGTTCACGGTCTGTATAGAGTGGGTTCACTTGGACGACGATACCACCTGCATAGAGGACAGCATAATAACTGATCATATACTGGGGACAGTTCGGTAACATCAGTCCGACGCGATCCCCTTTTTTTAGTCCGTGCTCTTGTAATAGGCTCCCAAGTGCGCGAGCTTCGTCACGTACTTCAAGAAACGTCATACGTTTTCCTAAGAAACTCAAGGCACGTTGTTCTGGAAAATCGGTCGCTGCCTCATCGAGTGCCTGATAAAGAGGTAATTCTCGATAATCAATCGATGCGGGTACTTGCTCGGGATAATCAGATAACCAAACGGATTCCATACATTTCCCTCCCTGATAATGAATTACTATTCATTTTTATTATACGTTGAATCGAATTCGACATGCCAGTAAAATCCAAAAAAAGAAATCGAATCTGCTTGTTTTTTTCGATTCTTTCAATCGGAATCATCATACAAAAAAGCAGCACCTCCCTTTCTCGTTTCCGAAAAAGAAGAAGTACTGCTTTTTAATAGGCATTACCGAGATGGATACGTGAATCCTTCACCAATGACTTCGCGCACTTTATGAATGACGACGAAGGCGCGGGGATCCGCTGCTTCGACGATCTGTTTCAACGGTGCCAGTTGTCGTTTATCGACGATCATATACAACATATCATTTTTTTGTTTCGTGAAATGACCGTGACTGTGTATGACCGTCGCGCTACGACCGAGCGTCTCTGTCAGGATCGTCGCGATTTCCTCTTGGCGATGACTGATGATCGTGACCGCTTCGCGGACATTCAATCCTTCGCTGACGAGATCAATCAAATACGAGCCGATGATGATCGCAATCAACGTGTACAGCATCGTTTCTTCTCCGAACAGAAATCCTGATGCACCGACGACCGCGACATCGATGATGAACATCGAGACCGCGATACTGAGATTCAAGTACTTATTCATCAGTCGAGCGATGATTACTCCGCCGCCCGTAGTTCCTCCAGCACGAATGACAAGTCCGATTCCGACACCAATCAGAATTCCCGCATAGACCGTACCGATTAAACGGCTGTCAGATGATGTCGCAAGACTAGCAGTCGAGGAGAGGACAAATGATGTGACGGCGACCGAGATGACGGAGTAAAGCATCGTCTTCCGACTGAGGAATCGATAACCGACGATGAACAGCAAGGCGTTCGCAATCAGGGAAACAAGGCCCGTATCCCAGCCATAGAGATAGTAGAAGATGACCGTGATCCCGATTAATCCGCCTTCTGAAAGATCGTTCGGAATCGTAAAGTAGTTGATTCCAAAGGCGAGAATCGCCGACCCGATGATGACCCAGAAGATGTCCTTCCAAGAAATCAATTGCATCGCCTCAAAAGCACGGCGTCTCGTTTCTGTCGTTGTTGATGTTTTTCGTACGTTCATATGCGTTCCTCCTTTTTTGATTAGGCGTGGCTTCCAATAAAAATTCCGTACTGAAACGATGTCAGTACGGAATGATCACACGGTAAGACCGGTTCTTTTAATTAAATACAATCCAAAGGATACCGACGACCAAAAAGGCGATCGAAACCCCGAACATGATTTTCGCTAAACGTTCTAACACGGATTCACCCCACTAACGCTGATCCGATGACGTAGGACATGCCGATTGATAAGGCACATGAAATGATGCCGACAGCAATATTGCCATTCTCGATTTCACGGTCTACCGGCAAATTCGGTGTCAGGAATTCAAAGATCCAGTATGTCGATATCAACAGTAAGAAGCCAAAAGCACTTTCAAGAAATATCGACCCGACCCGTTCTTCCCCTTGAACAGCGAAATGAACGATATTGGCGAGTCCGATGATTTTTCCACCTGTTGCTAGCGCAACGGCGATGTTGCCACTCTTGATATGTTCCCAGTTTTTATACCGGGTTGTCAACTCAAAAAGTGCAAGTCCTAAAATGATCAGTAATCCCGCGACCGAATAGAGCGCTGTCGTATAGACATAGACATTCTCAAAAATGTTCATCTTGCTTTCCTCATTTCAGTTCGATGATCGTCACACCGTGTCCGCCTTCACCTTGACCACCTAAGCGGTGACCTTTGACGTGACGATGACCTTTTAAGAATTCTTGGACACCTTGACGCATTGCTCCCGTGCCTAGACCATGAATGACGCGAATATGATCGTAGTTTGATAACAACGCTTGGTCCATGAAGCGTTCGAGCTTCGATAATCCTTCTTCAACACGGACGCCACGTAAATCCAGTTCAGCTGAAGGCGCCGATTGTTTCGTCACACTCGTGCCACCAGAACGTCCTTTTGTTTGCGGACGTTTTGGGGTACTGCCGATCTTCGCAAGATCTTCCGGTTTGACGTTCACCTTCATGATGCCGACTTGAACGGTGTACTCGCCGTTCGCCTGTTGGTTGATGATATAGCCTTTTTGATTGAAGGTCGTGACTTTGACTTCTTCGCCTTTATCAAAACGTGGCGTTTGATCGTATTTCGCTTTCACTTTAGCGATCCGCTTTTCTTGCAGACTTGGCTTCGCATCTTCAAGTTTTTTACGTGCTTCGATCAGTTCGTGCTCTTTGACGGCACCAGCATCACGTAATTCTTTCAAACGTTTAATGACGCCTTCTGCTTCTTTTTGAGCACGTTCGACTGCACGTGCAGCTTTTTCTTCCGCTTTTGCCAAAATCTCGTTCTTCTCTTCTTGAATCTCGGCTTGTTCTTGCTCGAATTGCTCACGCTCTGCAACAAGTCGCTTCTTCTCTTCAAGCAACTGCGCTTCTAACGTTTCAGCACGTTGTTTTGCTTCTTCCAGTCGTTCAATCATCGTCTCGACGGACTGTGCGTCGCTACCGATCTGACCTCGTGCCGCATCGATGATCCGGTCTTCGAGTCCAAGACGTTTTGAAATCTCGAATGCGTTCGAGCGTCCGGGTACACCGATGAGTAAGCGATACGTCGGACTGAGTGATTCGACATCGAATTCCATTGACGCGTTGACGACGCCTTCTCGGTTATAGCCATATGCTTTTAATTCCGAATAGTGTGTCGTCGCTGCAACGCGCGCTCCGCGGCGTTTTACTTCATCAAGAATCGCGATCGCCAAGGCAGCTCCTTCTGTCGGATCCGTTCCTGCCCCTAATTCATCAAACAGCACTAAACTCATAAAATCGATTTTTTCCATCATCGAGACGATGTTCGTCATGTGCGAACTAAACGTCGATAAGTTTTGTTCAATCGACTGTTCATCCCCGATATCAGCATAAATCGCATCGAAGACACTGAGCTCCGTCTCATCTGCGGCCGGTACGTATAGACCTGATTGCACCATCAATTGCAGAAGACCGATCGTCTTTAAGGTAACCGTCTTACCACCGGTGTTCGGACCAGTGATGACGAGTGATGTAAAATCGCCACCCAGCGAGACAGTGATCGGTACGACCTCATCTTTCGGAATGAAGGGATGTCGTGCTTCCTTCAGAATGATATGGCGGTTTTCATTTAATCGTGGTTCGACTGCTCCGATATGATGACCGTACAACGCTTTCGCCATGATGAAATCGAGTTCTGCTAGTACATCGAGATTGATGCGCAGCGAATCACCGACACTCCCGACAAGTGCCGACAGTTGGGCAAGGATTCGTTCGATTTCAGCTCGTTCTTTCAAACGCGCTTCTTGGATCTCGTTGTTTGCAGAGACGACAGCTTGTGGTTCGATGAACAACGTTGCACCAGATGCCGACTGATCGTGGACGATCCCGCCGAACGCTTGACGGTATTCTTGTTTGACCGGTACACAGTACCGATCGTTTCGCATCGTCACGATGGCGTCAGACAGCATCTTCGCTTTACTGCGTAAGACACTATCGATTTTTGAACGAACTTGTCCTTCGAGCGAGCGTAACTGACTACGTAACGCTCGTAGTTTATCACTTGCCGAATCTTGGACAGTTCCCTGATCGTCGATGGCATGACGGATCCCTTGTTCGATCTCAACAAGCTTCGTGATCTGTTCGATTCGACTGTCGAGTCGTGGTAATCGTAGATCCGCATGATCCTCATGCAATCGTTCCTGGAACGCCTTCACTTGACGTCCTGAATAAACGACGTCTGCGACGGATAAGAGTTCACTCGTCGAGAGGACCGAACCAATCTCTGCTCGTTTGACTTCACTGCGGACATCTGTCAATCCACCGAACGGATAACGGTCACGCAACCGATAGACCGTCGTTGCTTCCGTCGTGACAGCCAATAATTCCTTGACCTGCTCGAACTCTTCCGCTGGCCGCATCGCTCGAACGAACTGTGCACCCAGTGAGCTTGCCGTGAACGATAACATGTTTTCTTTTAACTTCTCATATTCTAAGACGCGTAATGCGTTGGCATTCATTTAATCCACTCCTAAACGTTTTCGACCGAAGAAGGCAAGTGCCTCTTCGGCACCCCACGTATTGATGACATCAGACGCCTCCAAATAGGCTTTACGTGCATGGAGGACTCCAAGTTTCATATCTTCTAACATTTCTGGTCGGTGTGTATCCGTATTGATCAAAATTTTCACACCAGCAGCCTTCGCTTTTACTAGGGAACTTGCCGTCAAATCGAATCGTGCCGGATTTGCATTCATCTCAAGCGCTGTTCCTGTCTCGGCTGCTAGTTCGATCAAGCGATCGACGTTGACGGCATAGCCCTCTCGTCTACCGATGATCCGTCCTGTCGGATGGGCAATCAGAGAAACGTAAGGATTACGACACGCATTCTCAAGCCGTTGCATGATCTCTTCTTCCGTCTGATCGAATTTCGAGTGAATCGAAGCAATGACGTAATCCATCTCTTTTAAGAAATCATCTTCATAATCGAGCGATCCATCAGGCAAGATATCCATCTCGACGCCACATAAAATCGTCATCTCGGGATGTTTCTTACGTGCTGCTTCGATTTCGACACGTTGCGCACGTAGACGTTCTTCCGTCAATCCATTGACGAACTTCATATACTTACTATGGTCGGTGATCGCCATCCATGTATACCCTCGTGCAGCACACGCATCGACTAGTTCTTCAACGGATAATGTTCCATCTGACCATGTCGTATGCATGTGTACATCCGCTTGGATGTCCTGTTCCGTCAAAAGGCGTGACAAATCCTGTTCAAACTCGTGCCGCCCTGCTCGTAATTCCGGTGCGATGAACGGTAAGTCGTACCGCGCAAACAATTCTTCTTCCGTCTTCGGTTGGACTAATCCTTGCTCAGTCTCAACGCCATATTCAGAAATGCTCTCTCCTCGTTCTTTCGCGAGTTGACGCATCCGAACATTGTGATCCTTCGAACCCGTGAAGTGATGTAATGTGGATGCGTACGCCGCGTCATCGACGATCCGGAAATCAACCGCGATATAATGAACGTCTCGTTTTAAGACGAGTGATACTTTCGTGCTGCCGGCAGCGATGACTTCATCGATCAGCGACAGTTCCAAGAGTTGCTCCTTGATCCGTTCCGGTTCGTTCGTAGAGAGGATGAAATCAAGGTCCTTGCACGTCTCTTCTGCTCGGCGGAAGCTTCCACCAACTTCGAAGCGAATGATTTCATCAAACGACGCAAGGGTCTGATTTAATTCCGCAACGACCTTTCGCATGACACCATACGGTAATCGTTCCGGTCGTGTTTCAAACGTTTCGAGCGCTTTGACGTACTTCTCGACCGTCTTCTTACCGAATCCAGGCATCGCTTCGACTGTACCATCCGCTAATTTCTCTGCAAAGGAATCCGCATCAATAACGCCGACTTCATGTAATTTAGCAAGTTTCTTCCCACCAAGACCTGGAATCTTTAGTAAAGCGATCAGTCCTTCCGGTACTTCTTGTTCGAGTTCCGTCAGTGCCGTACTCGTTCCCGTTTCCCGGTACTCCTCAAGAACAGCAGCCGTTCCTTTACCAATCCCCTTCATCGCCGTAAAATCGTCGATTGCCATGAAGTCAGCATCCGATGCCTCGAGGATACTTGCTGCTTTTCGAAAAGCATTGATCTTAAACGGATTTTCCCCTTTAACCTCTAGGTAAACTGAGATTCGTTCCAAGTGACGCATTGCATCTTGAATCGTACGCATGTGCAATTCTCCCCTCAAAAAAAGCTCCCATTTAACGGGAGCATGTTTATTTTATCAATCCAACTTGATCCATCAGCCAATTCGCAAGGAGCGGTGTATGTTGGATGATGAAACTTGCCAAACTCGAGTCTGCGATCGCATCCTGTATCGACTGGATCGGAACGAATGCTGCGAGGAACAAGAGTAAGAAAATGAAGATGTACATCTCGATGAAGCCGAAGACACCACCTAATAATCCTTTGACTTGTTTTAAAATCGGAATGTTCGTCAACGAATCAAACATCGACAACAAAATCGCTAAGATGATTTTTGTACCGAAGAACAGGACGACGAACCAAAAGGCTTTGTAGAATACCTCATCGAGTCGTGCTGAACTTGGAATTGCGAACATCGTCAAGTCGATTCCCGCATCATCCAGTGTCGACGGATATGGAACCCACAAACGGAATTTCGTCGCCAGCTCCTCATAGAACGACAAGGCGACGATGAAGGAAATGATCAGGCTGAGCAAATGCCCGGCCTGCAATACGACTCCCCGTCGGACACCCGTCATGACGCCTAAGGCGAGAAGTAATAAGATAACGAGAGAAATCATAGTTTATAGTTCACCCAAATTCTTTTTTATTTTTACGTAATCACTACCAATATTAAGCGCCGCTAGGACGGCGATTTGACGAACGTCGAGTTGTGGTGCTTGTTCTCGGATTTCTCGAATTTTCGTATCCACGAGGAGACCCACTTCGCGTACGTGTTCTGGCGACTCCGTTCCGACAATCGTATAATCATTGCCTGCGATATGAATCGTCGTCCGGTTCAACCCTTCTGAATCAGCCATTTTTCTGTCCTCCTCATACTTTGCTTCTTTCATATAGTACCATCATTTTCGTTTTAGGAAAAGAAGTCCCCCATCGGTCTTAAGGATGGTATGCTTAATCCCGGAAAGGGAGGTTATCTCGTGGGAACTACCGTTTTACGCTTATCTAAAGAAAAGCAAGACCTCGTCATACAAGAGTTTAAGCAAGGACAGACGAAGAGTCCACCGTATGCCCGCTTCGCCGCTAAAGTACCTGGATGTGTCATCACGATTTACAATTCTGGAAAAGTGATGTTTCAAGGAACCGAAGCTGAAACCATCGCTTCACGCTTTGGCACGGCTACACCAACTAAATCGAAGGAACCACTTGTATCTACGTTACCAGCTGGTTTTGCAGAATGGTCCGTCGCTGGCAGTGACGAAGTCGGAAAAGGCGATTTCTTCGGTCCACTCGTCGTCGTCGCTTCCTTCGTTGATCGAAAGCAGATTGCACTTCTTCAGGAACTCGGTGTTCGGGACTCCAAACATCTGAACGATACCGAGATTCGTCGGATTGCTCGCGATCTCCATGCGGTCATTCCCTACACATATCGTATCCTACACAATCCAGAATACAATCAGATGCAACGGACGATGACACAAGGAAAGATGACTGCCCTGATGCATAATGATGTACTCGAGCGACTTCTTGACCAACTGGAGACGAAACCAGAAGCGATATTGATTGATCAATTCGCTGAAAAGACTGTTTACTACAAACATTTGTCTGGTGTCGTCAATCCTGTTCGAGAAAATGTCTACTTCTCGACCAAGGCGGAACAACTCCATGTCGCCGTCGCTGCTTCCTCGATCATCGCTCGCGCCATCTTTTTGAAGGAGATGGACAAATTGAGTGAAACAACAGGTGTCGTCATTCCCAAAGGTGCTGGTGCTAAAGTGGATCAAGTCGCTGCTTCACTGATCTTACGTTATGGAGCTGATCAACTTCGTGACTGGACGAAAGCCCATTTTGCGAATACGAAAAAGGCACAACAACTAGCTGCGAAACGAAACCGACCATGACCTTAACGGAATGGTCGGTTTTTTTAAACGACGGACTCCCCTTCAGACAGTCGTTTTAATTCCGCAAGAAGTATGTGTTTTTCATTAAAAGGAATCGTTTTTGTACCGATTCGTTCTACCTCATCATGACCTTTCCCGACGATGACGATGCGTTTTCCTTCGTGCGCCAGATGCGCCGCTTGTACGAGCGCTTCGTGACGGGATGTATGGCACCCTACTAAATGTTCACGTGGAATATCGACGATTAGCTCTTCGATGATTTGATCCGGATTCTCTGTCCTCGCATCATGGACCGTTGCGATGATGTGTTCACAATATTTGCTTGCGATTCGCCCCATCTCTGCTCGTTTCGTTCGATCACGCTCTCCAGCTGCGCTTAAAACGACCGATAGCGACTCTCCGGAAGAAGTGAGTGCCTGTAAACATTTTTCTAGACCATCCGGTGTATGGGCATAATCGATATAAATCTCACAAGGTGCCCAGTCCAGTCGTTCAAGTCGTCCTTTCGGCAATTCCAGTTCTGGAATATGACGAATCAACGTATAGAGATTGGCATCGCCTGCCCGCAATAATCCCATTGCCGCCGCTAAATTCGCTGCATTGAATTCACCTAGTAAAGCTGTCGGCACACGCGTCGTCGTCTCATCGATGCGCACGTTAACAGTATCCGTCAGCCATTCGACTGCGATTTGTGATGTTCGGTGCGGTTGCGTCGTATACCAGATGACGGGTTGCAAAGGCGCAGCTTCTCGCATGACGCGACTCCACCCATCTTCTCGATTTAAGACGATGGCCCGACCATTTGACGCAGCGACTTGTTGAAACAACAAGGCTTTCGTCTTGGCGTAATCCTCCATTGAATGATGGTAATCCAAATGATCATGTGTCAGGTTCGTAAATGCTGCCGAGTGGAAGGAGACTCCCTCGACTCGACCTTCAGCTAATGCATGAGAAGACACTTCAATGATGCAATCCGTCACGCCTTGTTCAACCATTTCATACAACAGTCGATGTAAGATGATGGCTTCAGGCGTCGTATTCGGCGTCTCAATGAGTTCCTCATCAATTCGTGCACCGACCGTGCTGATCATGCCGGCTTTTATACCTGTTGCTCGAAAGAGATCATACGCCAATTTCGTCGTCGTCGTTTTTCCATTCGTTCCGGTTACACCGTAGACACGCATCTTTTGACTCGGTTGATCGTAAAAGCGATTCGCGACTTGACCTGCAAGTCGTTTCGTATCCGGCACAGTAATGACGGGAACCAGACAATCCGGAAACGATCGTTCAGCTAAAATCGCCGCAGCTCCGTTTTTGATTGCCTGATTGATATAATCGTGACCATCAACAGTGTAGCCGTTGATACAGATGAATAATCCGCCAGGTGTGATTTGTCGCGAATCTGTTGCGATATTCGTGATGAGTGGATTGATTGCTTCATTTATAGTGATTGGTAATAGTTCAGTCAGAAGCTTCGCTAGTCGATTCATGATGTACTCTTCCCTTCTTGTCTCTTCTCTATGTCAAGATGATTAGTCAACCGATCACATAAGCAGTCGTATCCATGGTTTCAAGTAAATCAAATACTCTTTTACGGAACATACCCGCTTTAATATCTGCTTAATCTTTTATCGTGCTAGAAAATAATTCACTTCAATGCATGAAATGAGCGTTTCTTCCCTTGCACCTCTTAATCAGCTTTGATACACTCTTAAAGTTAACTAGTTAACTAAAAGGAGAAATAAAATGCTTTACACACAAGAAGATGTTCTCGGACAATTATCAAAAGTCTTACGTCTCGTCAAACGAGAGATTGATGCTACTTTGCTTCCATACTCTTTACACACGGGTCAATGGGCACTAATAAAAGCAGTTGCATTACTACAACCTGTTTCACAAGTCCAATTGGCAGATTATCTAATCATTGAAAAACCAGCTGTGACGAAAACCGTCTCACGTCTTGAGACGCTTGGTTTCATCACCCGGACGAAAGAAGGACGAACGCACTTTGTTTCGTTGACACCTTTAGCCATCGAACGGTTCGACCAAATCGACGCTGCGGTTCAAGAAACACACCAACGATTACTTGCCTCCTTCTCCCTTACCGATCAGCAACAGCTCGGTGAGTGGATGACGCACTTACTTACTCTACATCGACAGGAGGAATCCTTATGACTGCTCGGTTATTTTCGCGTCATTACGTCATGACGCTGATCATTAATCTATTGCTCTTCATCACGTTTTATTTATTAAATGCCTCACTTCCTTTACTCGCTGCTAAACAGTTTCCAGTCTCCGCTTCAGCACTCGGGTGGATCGTGACGAGCTTCATTCTAGCAACCGTCTGTTCTCGTCCATTGATTGGTCACTGGTTGGATCGTTACGACTTAAAGCGCGTCTTGATGATCTCTGCAAGTCTCTTTACAGTCATGAGTATCTGCTACATGTTTGTCCTACCTTTGGAATCATTTTTCTATCTAATCATCATCCGTATCATCCACGGATTTAGTTTCGGGATGTTATCTTCTTCGATCAGCCTCGCCGTCACGACATTGATTCCAAAAACACGTCAAGGCGAAGGGATGGGGTATTTCGTCCTGTCGATGAACTTGGCATCCGTCCTTGGTCCTGTCATCGGTCTTGCCTTTATTCAAGAAAAAGCATTCGTTCTGTACTTCGTGACAGTTGCTGCCCTAGCAGTCATCGCCTTGTTGTTCATGATGCGTCTACCGCTGACGAGCCAACATGTTCCAAGTACTTCCGCGTTTCGTCTAAGCCAATCTCTCTTCTTATCACGTCCGCTTTTGTTGGTAGCGACTCTTTTGGCAGGCGTTGCGATTTCTAGTACATCCGCCTTCATCTCACTGTATACGGACTCGATTGGACATATCGCATATGCTTCTTATTTTTATGCGTTAGTCGCTCTCGGAATGGTCGGGATTCGACCAATTGCCGGAAAATTGTTTGATCAGCGAGGTGCTGCATTCGTGCTGTTGCCGTCGTATGCCCTTTATATGATTGGCTTTGTCATTCTCGGCATGTATCCTTCGTTTGCTGGTTTATTGACTGCTGCCATCATCATTGGTATCGGTTCTGCTTCCATCTTCCCGGGACTTCAAACTGTCCTTTTGAACTTCGCGCCGCCCGCACAGAAAGGGAAAGCCATCTCGACCTTTTTCCTTGCTTACGACACGGGCTTTGGAATCGGTGCCTTGATTCTCGCCACAGTCGCAAGCGGCATCGGCTATTCTAATATGTTCTTATCCTGTAGTCTGATCGTTCTCGTAAGTGGTCTACTGTATTTCACCTTTACGAAACGACAAGCTGCGTCATCTGAAACAGAAGAACTTGCTTCTTAAATCTATCCCATCAAACGAAAACAGCCGCCTTCCTTTGAAAGGAAAGCGGCTGTTTGTTTATCCTGATTATGCGCGAAGTTCCGCATTGAACGTTTCTTTCACTGCATCAACGACTCGCTGTTGCGCTGTTGTGATTTCTTCATCGACTAACGTCCGTTCTTTGTTTTGATAACGGAGGGAGAAAGCGAATGATTTTTCATTCTCTCCGACGTTCTCACCCGTATAGACATCGAACAATTCGATCGTCTGTAGAAGTGGACCGGCTGCTTCCGTCATGACATCAACGATTGCTTGTGCTGGCACTGAACGTTCGACGACGATTGCTAAGTCTCGTGTCATCGATGGGAAACGTGAAATTTCCGAATAGACCTGTTCTTCCTTCGAACGCAGTACCATCGCCTCTAACTCGAAGACGTACACTTCTTTTAGACCATACTGTTCTTTTGACAGACCAGGATGGACTTGACCGACGAATCCGATCGCTTCTCCGTCAAGCAGAATGCGTGCCGTCCGTCCTGGGTGCATCGATGGAATGTTCGCTGCTTCGAACGTCAACGTGACACCGGCTGCAGATGCGAGTGTCTCGACAATTCCTTTCATGACGAAGAAATCTGTTTTAACAAGTGTTCCATGGGCCCGGTGTTGTTCTGACACACCGACTGCGACACCACCGATCATTTCTTGTTCAATCGGGAGCGTTTCAAGTGATGCATCCCGTTGCAGATAAACACTGCCGAGTTCATAAAACGCAACATCAGCATGCTGTCGAGCGACGTTATGCTGCGCGACTTCAAGGAGTCCCGGAATGAGTGACGTCCGCAGTGTCGAACGGGCTTCACTGATTGGCATCGCCAGTTTGACCGGATGCAAATCTTCCCGTTCATTAAATTGCATCGCGCGTTGTTCGCTCGTCAATGAATACGTGATCGCTTGTGAAAGACCCGCTCCCTGCAATGTCCGGCGTAAATGACGACGGTGGATGTTCCGTTTCGGTAAGAAACCACGGCTCGCTTCAGACGGTAAGCTTGAAGTCAGGGCATCATATCCATAAAGACGTGCGACTTCTTCTGCTAAATCAGCTGGGATTTTCAAGTCTTGGCGGCGAGTCGGTACGCTGACCGTCAAGGCATCACCCGATAATTCGACACCGAGACCAAGACGTTCGAGTAACGTTTGCATGACCGTTCCTTCGATTTCCATACCAAGACGATGATTGATGTATGAGACACTTGCTTCAATCAAATGATCGTCAAGCTCGAGCGTTCCGGCTTGAGCAACACCCGCTTGAACCGTTCCACCCGAGAGTTCAGCAATCAAAGCTGCTGCCCGATCGAGTGCTAACAAGACACGACGTGGATCAACACCTTTTTCGAAACGGGCACTTGAGTCAGAACGAAGTCCAAGAACCCGGCTCGTCTTCCGAACGGAAATCGGTGCGAAGTAAGCTGATTCTAAAATGATCGATGTCGTGTTCCCGTCAACTTCCGTATTCGCTCCACCCATGACACCAGCAAGTGCGACCGGGCGTTCCCCGTCTGTGATGACGAGCATCGAAGAATCGAGCGTCCGTTCGACTTCGTCTAGCGTCGTGAACGACTCCCCTGCGCGCGCTTGACGCACGACGATCCGTTTTCCGAGTTTTTCGGCATCAAATGAATGAAGCGGTTGACCTGTCTCGAGTAAAACGAAGTTCGTAACGTCGACGACGTTGTTGATCGGACGAATGCCGTTCGCGATCAAACGGTTTTTTAACCAAGTCGGTGATTCTTGAATCGTCACGCCTTGAATTTCTCGTGCCGCGTAGAACGGGCAGTCCTCTGAATCAAGCGTCACGTCGACTGCCGTCGCAGTTTCTGCTTCTTTGACTTCAACGACCGGGAAAGTCGGTGTCGTATCATAAAGCGCCGCCACTTCGTGTGCGACACCATACATACTGAGGCAGTCCGAACGGTTCGGCGTTAACCCAAGTTCGAGGATTTCATCGCGTAGACCGAGTAACTCCAAGACGTCTTGTCCTGGTGTGACTGGTTCACGGAACGTATGAATCCCGTCCTGCTCATCTTCTCGGATATATTTCTTTTCGAATCCGAGTTCTTCGAGTGAACAGATCATCCCTTCTGAGACGACACCGCGCAATTTGGCACGTTTAATTTTAATACCTGGTAAGCGAGCTCCGACACGTGCGACGATGACATCTTGTCCAGCTTCGACGTTCGGTGCACCACACACGATTTGAACCGGTTCGTCTTGTCCGATGTCGACCGTCGTGACGTTCAATTTATCTGCTTCTGGATGTTTTTCTTTCGTTAACACACGTCCGACGACGATATTGTTCAACGCTTCATCCCGGACATCGACGCCTTCGACTTCGATCCCGCTCTTTGTAATCAAATCAGCCAAATCTTGTCCTGACGTGTGATTGACATCCACATATTCGTTCAACCATTGTTTTGAGACTAACATCTGCGTTCCCCCTTAAAACTGTTCGCTGAAGCGAACGTCATTCGTATAGAAGTGGCGAATATCATCGACACCGTATTTCAACATGGCAATCCGTTCGATACCCATTCCGAATGCGAATCCTGACATTTTCGTGCTATCATATTCAGCCATTTCAAGAACGTGAGGATGGACCATTCCCGCACCCAGAATTTCAATCCAACCCGTCTGTTTACAGATATTGCATCCTTTACCGCCACATTTGAAACACGAGACGTCGACTTCGACGGACGGCTCTGTGAATGGGAAGAAACTTGGGCGTAAGCGGACTTCACGTGCTTCACCGAACATCTGCTTCGCGAAAGCTTCAAGCGTTCCTTTTAAGTCTGCCATCGAAATCGATTCTCCGACGACAAGTCCTTCGACTTGCATGAATTGGTGCGAGTGCGTCGCATCATCTTCGTCTCGACGATAGACTTTACCTGGGCATAGAATGCGGATCGGTTCACCTTTAGAAGCGAGCATCGTCCGTGCTTGGACCGGTGACGTATGCGTTCGCATCAAAATTTCTTCCGTGATGTAGAATGAATCTTGCATATCGCGTGCTGGGTGATCCTTCGGTAAATTCAACATCTCGAAGTTGAAGAGATCTTGCTCGACTTCTGGTCCTTCGGCAATCGTGTAACCGAGTCCGACGAAGATGTCTTCGATCTCATCCGTCACTTGTTGCAAGAGGTGCGCATGACCGACCTTTTTCGGTCGTCCTGGTAACGTGACGTCAATTGCTTCCGCTGCCAGTTTCGCATCCATTTCTTGTTGTTTGACAGCTGTCAGACGTTGTTCCAAGTGCTCTTGGATCGCTTGACGGACCGTATTTGCGATCTCACCGACGACTGGTCGTTCTTCCGCTGATAACTTTCCCATTCCTCGTAATACTTCTGTGATTGGTCCCTTTTTCCCGAGATACTTGACTCGGACTTCATTGAGATCTTTTTGTGTTGTTGCCTGATCGACTAATGTCAACGCTTCATCGCGTAATGCTTCTAATTGCTCGCGCATCTTTCCCACTCCTTTAGTTGAAGATATAAAAAAACGTCCCTCCGGCAAATGCCGAAGGGACGATGTAAACACCGTGGTACCACCCTTGTTTGACTTTTCAATCGAAAAGTCCTCCAATCGCGCGATAACGGGCGCATCCCGTCACGATCTCTCGTGCGACTCCGGAGTGAATTCGGTTAGCAGATTCACGAAGCAGTTTTCAGTCTACGACCGCTTCTCCCTGATTGAATCGTTCCCTAACGTACTCTGTTCCATCAACGTCCATGATGTATTCCTGATGTTCACTTTAGCATGAACGCCTGTCGGTTTCAATCCACGCTTGCAAAATGATAGAGCAAAATACCAGCCGCTACTGCCGCATTCAACGACTCTGCTTTACCACGAATCGGGATGTAGGCACGCTCATCACAGTACGAGAGCAACTCTGGCGCAACGCCTTGTGCTTCATTCCCGATGATTAAACCGAGTGCGTCCATCGGTGCGATCCCGTGATAAGACGTCGCCCCTTCTAACGCCGTTCCGATTACCGCAATGCCTTGCTCGTGCAAGGCATTGACTGCCTCTTCGAGCGGCATGGAGATAACAGGTAGGTGGAACAGCGATCCTTGCGTCGCACGGATGACTTTTCCGTTATAGACGTCAACTGTTCCCGGTCCGACGACGACACCATCGAATCCAGCTGCGTCAGCTGTCCGAATCATCGTTCCGACGTTCCCTGGATCTTGCAGACGATCGAGCAACAAATAGCGTCCTCGTTCTAATTGCACCGAAGCTTGTTTCATCTCACAGACAGCGAAGATGCCTTGCGACGTTTCCGTCTCAGCCAGTACTTTGATGACGGCATCATCAATCGTAAAGACATCGGCATTTCGTTTCCAAGAACCGGGTACTTGATACGATTCACGCACGATCAATTCCTTGACGATTCCAGCGCGAACAGCTTCTTCAATCAAGTGTTCTCCTTCAATTAAGAAACGGTTCGTCTGCAGACGTCCTTTTTTCGTTAAGAGTTTTTTCCATTGTTTAACGATTTCGTTCTTTGCTGATGCGATGTGCTTCATTGTTTTATTACCCCTCGTAGATCGCTTGGACAGTCTCCGCATCCAGACGTTTTGTCACAGCAACGACTAGATCGACGGCTGCTTCGAAATCGGCTTTATGCATGATTGAGACATTCGTGTGCAGGTAACGAATCGGTACAGTCAATGCAAGTGATGGAACACCTGTATTCGATAAGTGGAACTTCGCTGCATCCGTTCCGCCACCTGGTGTTAAGTCCAGTTGATACTTGATATTTTCTTCTGTTGCGACTTTCGTCACGAAATCGATCAATCCACGATGTGCGATCATCGACGCATCGAACATGATGACTTGAACGCCTTCACCTAATTTCGACAATGCTTCACGATCGGTCATTCCTGGCGTGTCACCCGGGATACCTGTATCGACAGCAAAGGCGATTGATGGTTTGAGCAGGTGCGCGACAGTTTGAGCCCCACGTAATCCGACTTCTTCCTGAACAGTCGCTCCTGCGAAAATCGTGTTCGGATGTCCATCTGCTTTTAAGCGTTTGATTGCTTCGATTGCGATGGCACAACCAATCCGGTTGTCCCACGCTTTTGCCATCAAGAAGTTCTCATTTTTCATCACAGTAAATTCGCAATGTGGAACGACCGTATCACCCGGACGAATTCCCCAACCGTCGACTTCTTCTTTTGATGAAGCACCGATATCAATGAACATGTCCTTAATGTCGACCGGCTTATTGCGCGCTTCCGGTGGTAAAACATGAGGTGGTTTTGCACCGATTACACCTGGAATGACTTCACCAGATGACGTCACAATGTTCATACGCTGTGCCAAGAGGACCTGCCCCCACCAACCGCCGAGTGGTTGGAAACGAAGGAATCCTTTTTCATCGATCTTCGTGACCATGAATCCGACTTCATCCATGTGACCCGCAATCAACACACGTGGTGCATCTTCACCTGCGCCTTTATGTTCAGCAAAGAGACTACCGAGACCATCTTGGTGGAATGCTTCTGCATGAGGTTCTAAATATTCACGCATGAGGCTCCGGACTTCTTTTTCGTTTCCCGGTACACCTGTTGCGTCCGTGAGACGTTTTAGCATATGTAATTGTTCGTTCATCTGATTTCCTCCTTAGTAACCGTTGTCTTGTCGCACATGGTTTGCTTCATTTTTAGAAATGTAAGCCTTGAAAATCATATCCTGTGTAAAGCCTAGTGTAGCACCTAATGCAAGGTATGCACCAATCAGAACGTCATAACTTTGTTCCGTCCGCGAAATCGCAAAGACGTTCGTTTTGTTATAGACATCTAAAAAAGCATCCGTTGCTGTCAAATAGAAGTCACCTTCTGTAAAATGACTTTTCTTGTACTCAAGCGCTAGACCTAGTGAGAGTAGAAAATGGACGCCATCGACATATTCCTCAAGAATTGTGACTTGAGCGGATGGTCCCTTCTTCGACCAGAACTTAAAGCAACGTGTCTCGTTCGCAAGTTCACCGAGTTCGACCAATAAGGCGAGTAAACGCTCGTCGAATTGATTGCCTGTCAATTGATGTTCTGACTGAATCCGTTTATCCAACTGTTCTTGCATCTCAAAAAGTGTCAACCAATCCATCTTTAATTCTCCTTCTATCTAAAAAAATCATATGACCGTCTCATCGACGTGCCTTCTTATTTTATCATTAAATCGAAAAAAACGTCGGAGAATTAAATTCCCCGACGAATTGTAGAACTTAAGCGTTCAATTTTGCTTTTGCTGTGTCAGCAAGTGAAGCAAATGCAGTTGCATCTGTAACTGCGAGGTCAGCGAGCATCTTACGGTTAACGTCGATACCTGCTAATTTAAGACCATGCATCATGCGGCTGTAAGAAAGACCGTTGATACGTGCTGCCGCATTGATCCGAGTGATCCAGAGGCGACGGAAGTCACGTTTCTTTTGACGACGGTCACGGTAAGCGTACATGAGAGATTTCATGACTTGCTGTTTCGCAACCTTGAAGAGTGTATGTTTCGAGCCGTAGTAGCCCTTAGCTAATTTGAGTTGTTTTTTACGACGTTGACGAGTCGTATATCCGCCTTTTACGCGTGGCATATAAATTCCCTCCTAAATCTGTATACGATTGGATAAATTACTTCGCGATCATGTGACGGATGCGTTTGAAGTCACCCGTAGATACCATGCTAGCTTTACGTAATTTACGTTTCGCTTTTGTTGATTTGTTACCGAACAAGTGGCTTGTGTAAGCACGACCACGTTTCAATTTGCCAGAAGCAGTACGTTTGAAACGTTTAGAAGCACCGCGGTGCGATTTCATTTTAGGCATGAGAGATTCCCTCCTACTTCGATTCGATTAGTCTTCTTTCTTAGGAGCAAGCACGAGGAACATGCTGCGTCCTTCCATCTTCGGTCTCTGTTCCACAACACCGAACTCACTTAAATCCGTTGCGAGGCGTTCGAGAACGCGTTTACCGATTTCCGAGTGAGTGATGGCACGACCGCGGAAACGAATACTCGCTTTCACTTTGTTACCATTCTCCAAGAATTTCTTCGCATTACGGAATTTCGTTTGGAAGTCGTTCTCCTCGATCGTCGGGCTAAGACGAACTTCTTTCATCTGAATCACTTTCTGATTCTTCCGAGTTTCTTTGTCCTTCTTTTGCATCTCGAAACGGTATTTACCGTAGTCCATGATCTTACAAACTGGCGGCGTCGCTTGTGGAGCGACCATGACGAGGTCAAGTTCCGCTTCCTCTGCGAGACGTAGCGCTTCGTTGCGTGATTGGACACCTAGTTGAGCACCATCCGCTCCGATAAGACGAACTTCCCGGGCACGGATGCTTTCATTGATTAACAGATCTTTGCTAATGGTTAGCACCTCCATCGTGCAATGCACGAAAAATGAATGATAGAAAACGCTATAAAAAAAGCGTCGGCAGTTCTTCCCGCCCACACTCATAAGGAACGTCAAAGCATAGCAATCGCTATACATTGCGTATCTTCATGATGAACCAGTACGAGTCGTCATACATGGTGAGAAGCGGGATGCTTCTGCTTTGTTGTCATTTCACTTTGCTATCATAGCACTTGTTTTCCCGTGATGTCAAGCCGCTTTCTATGTTCTTACAGAACGTTGCTCACATACTTGATTATAATAGCAATCCTTTAACGGATAAGCAAGAAGTTTCTAACCTGTTTTTCACTGGTACATTCACTACATGTCAAAAAGATTCAGAACATTCGCAAGCAAAATTGTTTATTTAGAATGATTATTGTTTTATAATCAATGTAATCTTACATAAAGGGGAGAATAACAGATGACTGAAAAACGATTAACGACCAATCAAGGTGTACCAATCGGAGACAATCAAAATTCACGCACGGCTGGACGTCGTGGACCTACATTATTAGAAGACTATCAATTAATCGAAAAGATGGCCCATTTCGACCGGGAACGTGTACCTGAGCGTGTTGTACATGCTCGTGGATTCGGTGCTCACGGTGTCTTCACTGTCAAAAACTCGATGAAAAAGTACACGAAAGCTGCGTTTTTACAAGAAGAAGGGACAGAAGTTCCTGTCTTCGCCCGTTTCTCGACTGTTATTCACGGCACGCATTCTCCAGAGACACTCCGCGATCCACGTGGATTCTCTGTCAAGTTCTATACAGAAGAAGGAAACTGGGATTTCGTCGGGAACAACCTTCCTGTCTTCTTCATTCGCGACGCCATGAAGTTCCCGGATATGGTCCATTCACTTAAACCAGATCCACGCACGAATATTCAAGATCCCGATCGTTACTGGGACTTCATGACACTTCGTCCAGAATCGACGAACATGCTCATGCACCTTTTCACGGATGAAGGTATTCCTGCAAGCTACCGTAAAATGCGTGGTTCTTCCGTCCACTCATTTAAATGGGTGAATGCTCACGGCAACACGGTCTATGTTAAACTACGCTGGGTACCAAAAGCTGGCGTTCATAATCTCTCAGCTGAAGAAGCAACAGAGATTCAAGGAAAAGATTTCAACCATGCTTCAAACGATACGTTCCAAGCGATTGAAGACGGAGATTATCCGGAATGGGATCTGTTCGTACAGGTGCTCGATCCGGCTGACGTCGATCAGTTCGATTTCGATCCGCTCGACGCAACAAAAGATTGGTTTGAAGATGTCATCCCGTTCCAACACGTCGGTACGATGACACTGAACAAAAACGTCGACAACTATTTCGCTGAAACGGAATCTGTCGGGTTCAACCCAGGTGTCTTGATTCCAGGGATGCTGCCATCTGAAGATAAGTTGTTACAAGGTCGTCTGTTCTCTTACTCGGACACACAACGCTACCGTATCGGAACGAACTATCAACAACTTCCGATTAACTGTCCGTTCGCACAAGTGAACAACTATCAACGCGACGGCGCAATGCCAGTCGGTCAGCAAACGAGTCCGGTGAACTACGAACCGAACCGTTATCAAGAAGAACCAAAAGAAACACCAGAGTATACGGAAGAAAACCAGCCGTTACTTGATGATAAACATGGTCGTCTCGAAATCGAGAAAACGAACAACTTCGGTCAAGCGGGCGAAGTATACCGTCGTTTGACAGAAGACGAGCAAGCAGCTCTTCTGAAGAACCTCGTCAATGATCTCGAACAAGTACGTCATGAGAACACAGTCCTGCTTGCAATCTGTAACTTCTACCGTGCTGATGCTTCACTCGGTCAGAAACTATCAGAAGCGCTTCAAGTCGATATCGAACCGTTCTTGCAACAAATGCGTTCGTAATATGACACAAGCACCCTTGACTTACGTCTTGGGTGCTTTTTTTATGTCTTAATATGGGATGAAATCGTAGCGTTCTGCCGTCTTGTACGTGAACTCATTGAGTTTCTTGAACAAGACGATTTGATCGAGACCGACCTGCTTGACCGTATTTTGTTGCATGTAACGTTTTTGTTCTGACGTAAACGTATTATAGATCGGAGCATAGCCATTGCTTTGGAACGGTTGCATTTGAATCGCCCGATCCGCGTCTTCAAATCGATTGTAGCGAATCGTCCCTCCGACAACTCCTCTACCGAGAATCGTCATCGCTTTTCCATCCGCCCGGTGCACATTTCGAATCGTATTGTAACGAACCGTCGGATTCTTCCAGTTCATCATCGAAATCGCATAATCCTTTGTTCCGTCAATTGTATTTTTTTCGATCCGGACATTCGTGTGTAATCTATTTTCTGTGTATTGATGTGTGCCAATTGCCACGTTGATATTACGGAACAGATTATTGCGAATCGTGATATCTGCGTTCGGCGTTCCGTCTTGTTTCGACCACTTCCAGTTGAAGCCCTTTGTGATCGGGTCTGGTGTATCGAGATTAATCGATTCATTCGGACCGGTATTCGGGATCATGACGGCGTCGACGAATTTCATGTTTTCGATGACTGCCTTCTTCGTCGCATCAAGTTCCATCGCATGTGAACCTTTTTGATTCCGTACTGTGATGCCGCCGATATACAAGTTTTGATTATGGGCAATGGCGAATGCTGAACCACGCGTATATCGATTCAAGTCGATTTGCGCATTCCCTTTCCCGATGATTTTAACGTTCTGTGAGCCATCATACTTTCCGACCTTTTTGTTCAAACGCAACACGGATGGAGCAACAAGATCAAATACACTAGTCGTCGAACTAATCTTCGTCGTTCCCGTTTCCGTCGTCTTCTTGATGATGACGCCATCTTCCAAGATCACCGTCGTATTGGACGGAATACCGACACGTAGTGGAGACAGGTACGTTCCTTTCGTCAAGACGAGTGTCCCGCCACCCTCTTTTTCAAGACGCTCCAAATAGGAGCGCATCGTATAGTGATTACGCGTCTTTGCGTTATAGGTCGTATATTTACGGATCGTCGGGTCAATTGCTTCTGTTTTTGGTGTGATCCGGTACGTCTTTTTTGTCGTCGCCGCACTCACTTCACCCGGATGAATACCAATCAAAAGTGAAGATGCGATGAGAACAGCAAGAGTCGTCTGCTTCATTTTTTGTAACTTCCTTCCCATCCTTCAAAACATTCCATCCAATGAAGGTTTATTATAGCATTTATCCAATTAAAGGAAAAATAATTTTCAGTTATGTTGAATAGAGTCAGCTGAATGATCTACCTTTGTCATCGGTATGCCGCTTCCTTCTTTTAAGTATCACATCACAAAAAAAGTCCGCCCTACATCAGCAGGACGAACTCTTTCATGAGGCTAGAATTATTTTGAACGGTTCGCGATTTCTTGTTCTAAATCAGCGACGAATTGTTCAAGTGATGCATTGCTTGAGTCTTTTGAACCGTAGCGACGAATGTTGACTTCGCGCGATTCGACTTCTTTGTCACCTAAAACAAGCATGACTGGTACTTTGTTGACTTGTGCTTCACGAATCCGGTATCCGAGTTTCTCGTCACGGAAATCTGTTTCGACACGAATTCCTTTTTTCAGCAAGATCGCTTTGATTTCACGGGCATAGTCTTCATGCACTTTAGAAACCGGAATCAATTTCACCTGGACCGGTGCGAGCCATGTTGGGAACGCGCCTTTGTATTCTTCGATCAAGTATGCGACAAATCGTTCCATCGTCGAAACGACACCACGGTGTAAGACGACCGGACGGTGATCTTGTCCGTCATTTCCTTTGTACGTCAATTCGAATCGCTCTGGTAAGAGGAAGTCGAGTTGGACTGTCGAAAGCGTCTCATCTTTACCAAGTGCTGTCCGAACTTGCACGTCAAGCTTTGGTCCGTAGAAGGCAGCTTCGCCTTCTGCTTCGAAGTATTCGAGTTCGAGCTCATCCATTGTTTCTTTCAACTCACGTTGCGCCATTTCCCAGATCGCATCGTTATCGAAGTACTTCTCTTTATCCGCTGGGTCACGGTACGAAAGACGGAATTTGTAATCCGTGATTCCGAAGTCAGCATAGACTTCTTGAATGAGGTGAACGATGGCTTTGAACTCATCTTTCATTTGGTCAGGACGGACGAACGTATGTCCATCGTTAAGGACCATATAACGAACACGCTGAAGACCAGTCAAGGCACCAGACATCTCATAACGGTGCATACCACCAAGCTCCGCGACACGAAGCGGTAAATCACGGTACGAACGCGGTTCGTTCTTGTAGACCATCATGTGGTGTGGACAGTTCATCGGACGAAGAACGAGTTCTTCATTGTCCATCTCCATTTTCGGGAACATGTCATCTTGATAGTGATCCCAGTGACCCGATGTCTTGTATAGATCGACTGAACCGAGAACCGGTGTATAGACGTGCTCATATCCAAGTTCGAGTTCTTTATCGACGATATAACGTTCGACCGTCCGACGGATCGCTGCTCCTTTTGGTAGCCACATCGGGAGTCCTTGACCGACTTCTTGAGAAGTGAAGAACAAGCCAAGTTCCTTCCCGAGTTTACGGTGATCCCGCTCTTTTGCTTCAGCAAGGAAGTGGAGATGTTGTTTCAACTGATCTTTTGTCGCCCATGCTGTACCGTAAATCCGTTGTAACATCTTGTTTTTTGAATCCCCACGCCAGTAAGCACCAGCAATGCTCATCAATTTGAAGACTTGTAGCTTCGCTGTCGCTGGAACGTGTGGTCCACGGCAGAGATCGAAGAATTCGCCTTGACGGTAAATCGTCAAATCCTGATCAGCAGGAATCGACTCGATCAATTCGACTTTCAACGGATCATTGAGTTCTTTATAGATCGCGAGTGCTTCGTCACGTGAGACGACTTCGCGTTCGATCGGCAAGTTTTCACCCGCGATTTTATTCATCATCTTCTCGATTTCCGGAAGATCCTCTTCTGTCAAGCGACGTTCCATATCGATGTCATAGTAAAAACCATTCTCGATGGTCGGTCCGATTCCAAGATGAATCGTTTCATCCGGATATAGACGTTTGATGGCTTGTGCCATCAAGTGAGCCGATGAGTGACGAATCAAGTCGAGCCCTTCTTCTGAATCCGGCATGATCAATTCGATTGTACCGTCCTCTTCGATTGGACGACGGTAATCGATTGCGTGCCCGTTTAGTTTTGCAGCAAATGCTTTTTTACGAAGTCCTGGGCTGATTGAAGCAGCGACTTCTTCTGCTGTCGTACCGACTGCGAATTCCTTTACGGCGCCGTCTGGAAATGTAAGTGCGATGTTTGACATGACTGTTTCCCCCTTTAACAAAATAAAAAAGACTCATCCCTAAAAAGGGACGAGTCTTAATCTCGTGGTACCACCCTCGTTCCCGGACCAATGCTGGTTCGGCTCGAACACGCGTTAACGGGCGTGAAGCGCAAACGGATTAGCCCCGTTCGTGCTATGAGGGAGTAAAGACATGAATGATGCCATGAGAAGCTTCCACCGCTCTTCTCTCGCTAGTTTGGTTCATTTCATACTTCATATCCTCAATCGTTGCATCGTCTATTGACGTGTCATTAGTATAACGAATCGGTCGCTTCCTTGACAAGGAAAATTAGTAGCGACGTCGATTTTCACCGAGGAACTCGATCGGTTGTGTCGTCGTCCGAATCCGTTCCATCAATCGTGCGGCCTTTAACTTATCGCCTTGATCGTTCGTAATCCCGAAATGGAGCTCAAGTTCATCATAAGATAAGTTTGAGCTGAACAATGTCGGCAGACGATGCATCATCCGATATTGCAAAATGATTCCGAACAACTCATCTCGTACCCACGGACTGATCGATTCTGCGCCGATATCATCAATCAATAAGACCGGAATCGTTTGGAATCCTTCAAGGAACGTATCGAACGAGTCAGACCGGATCCGCCGTTTCGCTTCAGCGACGAAACCAGGGGCATGGACAAGAATCGTTGCAATCCGTTCTTTTTTCAGTGCATTCCCGATCGCAGCCAAGAGATACGTTTTCCCGACACCAAAGCTACCGTGCAGGTACAGTCCCTTTACATGCTCTTTTGAGCGCAGATGATTGAGGAACTGCGACGCCGCACGTAAAGCGAGCTTCCGGTCCGTCGTCGACAAGTCAAAATCACTGAAGTTCGCATCGCGCACTTCGTCCGGCAGGAACAGACTCTTGAACTTTTTCTCAAGTGCACGTTCATCTTCTCGGTCTTTGAGTGCTTGCGACTTTTCATATGAAACGACGATTTGTCCTTTTTCGACGTGCAGGATCGGCTGATAGCCTTCGATGACGGCTTTACTTTCAATCAGTCGATTCCCATCCATCTGTTCCGCGTATTCGTTCAGTTTGAGCATACCCCGCTCGATCATCCGTTGATCAATCTCTGGATGGGTCCGTAAGAACATGACGACCCCCGGATGAGACAAGACCCGTTGTTGAATCGCTCGAACCGATTCTGCGACGTCCGGTCGATTTAATATTTTTTCGATAGATGATTGGATATGTTCCATGTCCCGACTCCTTTAGTTCCCCTTCAGTTCTCGTAAGATTCGTTCCATCTCTTCATCGTCTGGAACATCTGCTTCGAAACTCGCTTTTTTAGAGGCTTCATACTGTTGCTGTTTCGCCTTCTCTTCTTGCAACCACTTCGGATTCGGACCGCCGTTCGTATTGCTCGTCCGTCCCCGACGTCCACCGACAGTCTGACGCGCACGTTCTTGTTTTTGCTCCTGCTTCTTCGCAATTAAGTCATCCTGCTCCTGTGTCTTCGCCAGCGCCTCGGATGCTGTCACGTATCCCTTCTGTTTCCAATCATCAACAATTGATAAGAGGAAGTTCTTACTGAAGCGATTGTCTTTTTTGACGACAAGCGCATAGTAGTAGGCGGCATTGACAATCCCGGATGACATTTCATAATCGATGATCAATTGCTGGATCAATTCTTCATCCCGTTCAGACAATGCTTTGACTTTTCGCAACTTCGCGACATAATGCTTCGGATGGGTACTTTCCATCGTTTCCGTCGCTTCAACGTCTCCGACCTCAATCGTATCGAGTGAGGCGACCTTCGCTTTTTTCTCGCGGCTGAGTTTTTGTTTCGCTGACAACATCATTTGTTTGCAACGTTCCTGTTTCTCAGCATCGGTCATCGGCAAGTATGCTTCGTGACGGAAACGAGCATTCAACAGTTCCGCCATCAGCGCTTCGTTCGACTGCGTGACATAGGCAAGCTTTACGAGCAGATGATCAATCGCCTTTGAATAAAATGTCCGTGGTAGAAAACGGTCGGTCTGACGTTTCATCTCTTCTAGATCAAATGAATAATCAAATTCATATACTGCTCGTTCCTGTTTGGCATAGGCTTTCGGCTGATGCGCGGAAGCAAGACCAGCTTTCACATCGAACACTTGATCAAATCGAACCGTCCGATCAACGATGTTCTTCGGAAGCGGCTCCGTCCGGAATCGATGTTGGAGGGAGCGGAAACGAATTTCACCGACGCGGTAGAATAGCAGACTCGATAACACCCCGTCATTCAAAAAAGTGTTTGGAGCGAGCGGCACCCGGATTTGATAGATGTAACGATACGCGGCTTGGCGCGCTTCGAACGTCCGGATCAAACCGATGCCTTCTAGCTTGAACAACTCTTCCTTGAATTCATCGACAGAAAAACCGAGTAGTGTTCCGAGTTCCGCATGGGAGATGTATTGGGATTTTGTTTTTCCCGGAATCATCTCGCTCCAAAACGTTTGATAAAGTCCAAGTGCTTTGACGCCGATGATCGGCTGGTACAAATAATATAAAGATTGATAGGCTTCACGGTCGACGACACCATTGCTCATCACTAAGCAAAGATCGGTACCGGAAAGTTCACGTTCTACCATCTGACTCGTCCTTTCCTTAGGGAGAAAAAGAGAGGTACGCTGACCGGACAGACGACCTCTCTTATATCACGTTCAATTTTCACGGTCATTTTCTTGATGTCGCTCCATCAGCTCAGAAAGCTCTTGGAAGAAGACATTGATGTCCTTGAATTGTTTATAGACACTCGCAAAGCGAACGTATGCCACTTCATCGACGGAAGCTAGTTCATTTAACACGAGACGCCCGACCTGCTCACTTGGAATCTCATGCTGAGCTGTCGCTCGTAATGCCTTTTCGACTCGACTGACGACTGTTTCTAACTGTTCAATTGAAATCGGTCGTTTTTCACAGGCACGCACTAGTCCCCGCAAAATTTTATCACGATTGAACTCGTCGCGCGTTCCGTCTTTCTTTACGATGATTAAAGGGGTCTGTTCGACCATTTCGAAAGTCGTAAAGCGATAGCCGCAAGACTCACATTCACGTCTCCTCCGAATCGAACCGAAATCCTGGACCGGTCTTGAGTCCAGTACTTTTGTTCCGTTAAAATTACAGGCTGGACAGCGCATGCCGTACCTCCGTTCACGTGATTTCTTTTGTTCCAATCATTTTTAATCGGTATCCCGCATCAAGTGAGGCATAGATCCGCTCGATGTGTTTTTCGAGATCAGGTCCGAGAAGACTCTCACGATGTAAGAATAGATCGACGGCCGTACGTCCGCCCGCCACCATGATGACGGTCGCGAGTCCGTCGACTTCTTTTAATGTAAAAGCGAGTTCTCCACGTTCCGCGTCAACACGACGCACCGTCCCACCCTCTTGCTTTAAGATATTTTCTAAACCAGCAAACAACATCTCGACCGTTGCTGCGTAATAGTGTGTGCGTAGATTTTCGTTTTTATGTGTATCGGATGTCTCTAGCTGTTTTTGTAAGCGTTCCTTCAGTCCCATGGTCATCCTCTTTTCTTTGTTTCTTCTACTATTAAGAATAACAGACGTCAGACATATTAAAAAGCCCTCGTCTGAACGACGAGGGCTTGACGAATTCGTGTGTGTTGTCAGTTGACGTGCTGGACAGTAGCCGCTGGAACTTGAACTGGTCCCATACCACGTGGAATTTCGACATTTTCACGGATTTTCGCATCGAGCTTTTCAGCAATGTAGTTCGCTGCGATGGCTGGATCGATCCGATCCCCACAAGTAAAGACATCAACCGATGCATACCCGTGCTCTGGGAAACTGTGAATCGTCAAGTGCGATTCAGAGATAATGACGACGCCACTGACGCCGTGTGGTGCAAACTTGTGGAATGCTACTTCTCGTACTTCTGCACCTGCTTGAAGTGCTGCGTCAACGAAAAGTCGTTCAACGAATTCCATGTCGTTCAATTTTTCAGGATTACAATCCCAAAGTTCTGCAATAATGTGTCTTCCCATAGTATCCATTTGTGGATCCCCCCTACATTCAATGGTCTTCAAAGTAGTTGATCACTTACTTTGCGCCTGAGTCGTTCGCACCCACGGGGGAAAGTTAGTCCAGAGAGGTCCTAACCCTTTAAGCTGCGATTGCCAGACCGATTGAAGTTCACGATTTGAATTATAGCGAGTATCAAAAAGATACACAAGGATAAATTTCAAAAATTAATACATTTCTAGAAAAAAAAACGGGACAGATCCCGTCGTTACTGGGATCTGCCCGTTGTCATTAATTCAATTCAAGTTCTTTTTCAACCGTTCCCATCGCCTCTAAGTGCGCCGAAACAAGGTGTACGAGGTCGACGACGCGGCAGGAGTAACCCCACTCATTATCGTACCAAGCGAGGACCTTCACTTGACGACCACCCATGACCATCGTCGAGAGTCCATCGACGACCGTCGAACGCTCTTCTCCGTTGAAGTCGATCGAGACGAGCGGTTCCATCGTCATTCCTAGAATACCGTCAAGCGCACCGTCCGTTGCTTTCGTGAACGCTTCGTTCACTTCAGCAACCGTCGTATCGCGACTAACTTCGACGACGAGATCGACGAGTGAGACGTTCGGTGTCGGAACACGAAGCGCGAGTCCATTCAATTTCCCTTCCAAGTGTGGCAAGACGAGTGCGATTGCCTTTGCTGCACCTGTCGATGTTGGAATGATGGATGATCCACATGCGCGGGCGCGTCGTAAATCCTTATGCGGATTGTCAATATTATTTTGATCGTTCGTAAACGCATGAACCGTCGTTACGAGACCCGATTCGATTCCGAATGCCCGGTCGATGACTTGCACGACAGGTGCGAGACAGTTCGTCGTACACGATGCGTTCGAGACGATAGCATCTGTTTCATGATCATACATGTCGTCATTGACACCCATGACGATCGTTCGGACATCCCCTTTAGCAGGTGCCGTGATGACGACCTTTTTTGCGCCTGCCACTAAATGCTTCGCAGCACCCGTATCTGAGTTGAACTTTCCTGTCGCTTCGACGACGATATCGATGCCGAGTTCCCCCCACGGCAATAGCTCAGGATTGCGTTCACTGACGATTTGAATTTGTCTTCCGTCAACCATCAACGCCCCATCGATGATGTCGACCGGATAATTGAATTTCCCATGTACCGTGTCGTACTTGATTAAATGTGCGAGTGTTTCGACTGGATAACTTGCATTGATTGCTACGACTTCGCTTTTCCCCTCAGCGATCAGACGTCGAAAGACCATTCGACCAATTCGACCAAAACCATTGACTGCCACCTTGACTCCCATGTGCGGATCCCCCTTCAATGTGACGGATGTAGCTCCGTTTACAGATAGAACTATATCATGAAATGTAAGCGATTTCATTATGTTCTCTAAAAAAAGTAAGAGAAGATGGAAACTTCTCTCACTTCACACTTTTTATGTGTCACTCTCATGCTTGCCAGTGTCATATAACGCTAACCATTTATCGATTTGTTGATATAACGAATCAAGACTCCCATCATTGAAGAACACATCATCCGCGAGCTCTTTTTTCTGTTCAATGCTAAGTTGCGAATGAATACGTGCATATGCTTCTTCTTCCGATAGATCATTACGTTGCATCAATCGTCTTAACTGCATATCTTCTGGGCAATAAACGACTACGACACGGTCGAATAGCGTCCGCCAATCGCCTTCAAGTAATAACGGAATATCAAATACGACGAGCGAATGTCCTGAACGTTCATAGGCATCTGCTTCATCAAGCATCTGCCGTCGAATACTTGGGTGCATCAACTGATTCAGCTGTTGTCGTTTTTCGCTATCCTGAAAAATGATTTGTCCGAGTTTCGGACGGACGAGACGTCCCTCCTCGAATGCTTCCGGGAACGCCATCTTGACCGCTTCATACGCTCGCCCTCCTGGCTCAACGACTTCTCGCGCAACGAGATCCGCATCGATGACCGCTATTTCTTTTTGCTTCAGATAGCTAGAAACCGTACTTTTACCGGTAGCGATACTGCCCGTCAGACCAACCCTCATAAGGCGACCTGTTGGCATGTCGGACAGAAGTGCGTTCCTCGTCCGCCGACTTTAATTTTTTCAATGGCAGTGCCGCAACGGGGACACGGTTCGCCCTTTTGACCGTATACCGCGAGTTGAAGCTGAAACTCACCTTTTCCGGAAGGTGAGATATAACTTCGGATCGTACTTCCCCCTGCTTCTACCGCTTGTCGTAAGACGTCGACACCGGCTTGATGAATACGTGAGATATCATCAAGCGTCAAGGCACCAGCCTTTGTCAACGGATGGACGCGTGCCGCATGAAGGGTCTCATCGACATAGATGTTACCAAGACCAAGGAAGATGGACTGATCGAGCAATGCCGTTTTGATTGGACTTCTTTTTTTACGAATTAAATTCTCTGCTAACACTTCTGCTGTGAACTCCGGATCAAACGGTTCGCGCTCCAGCTGTGCCAGTGGAGCAGTCTGCATTGCTGTTTCCTTATCACGCAATTCCATCGTTCCGAACTTCCGGACATCATTGTAATGCAGCTCCGAACCATCCGTGAATCGGAAGACGACATGGGTATGTTTATCCCGCTCGACCGGTTGCGGATACGGGAAGTACTTCCCTTCCATCCGCAAATGACTGACGAGATAAAAACGATCAAAATCAAAGAGTAGGAACTTACCGCGACGTTCGACGCGTTCGATCCGTTCTTGATGTAAGGCATCTGCAAATGGTGCCACTTCCATCCCCCGAATCATTTTCGGGTGGTAGACTTTGACGGAAGAGACTGTTTTTCCAGAGACCGAACGTTCTAAACTGCGGCGAACGGTCTCGACTTCAGGTAATTCAGGCACGTCTATTCCTCCTTGCTTACTTCGTTTCGTACCACGTATGTCCTGCGCCCCCATCGACGCGTAACGGTACGGATAGTTCGACGGTCTGCTCCATCGCTTGTTTGACAAGCGCTTGTAAGGCTTCAAGTTCTTCGTCCGGTGCTTCAAAAATCAATTCATCGTGTACTTGTAGTAACAAACGTGCTTTTAGATCTGATGCTTGTAAGGCAGCATGCACATCAAGCATCGCTTTTTTAATGATATCCGCAGCCGAACCTTGAATCGGCGTATTGATTGCCGTACGTTCCGCAAAACCACGTAAATTGAAGTTTTTCGAATTGATATCCGGGATGTTGCGGCGCCGGTTCATCAACGTTTCGACGAATCCATTCGCTCGTGCCGTCTCGATCGCCGTATCCATGAACTGTTTGATTTGCGGGAACAGCTCGAAATAACGATCGATGAACGATTGTGCTTCCTTCCGCGTGATGTTCAAGTTTTGTGACAGTCCATAATCGCTGATGCCATAAATGATGCCGAAGTTGACGGCTTTCGCCTGACGCCGCATGTTTCCTGTGACATCCTCCGGTTCAACACCAAAGACACTACTTGCGGTTTGAGTATGGATATCCTCATCATGTAAGAATGCATCGACAAGCGTCTGATCCTGCGACATATCGGCCATGACACGTAGTTCGATTTGTGAATAATCGGCAGCATACAGTGACCAGCCTGCCTCACTCGGAACGAAGGCTTTTCGAATCTTCCGTCCTTCTTCGATCCGAATCGGGATATTCTGAAGGTTCGGATTGACCGAACTTAAACGACCTGTCTGGGCAATCGTCTGAGCAAAACGGGTATGGATCTTTCCGTCTTCCTTGATGACTTTTTGTAAGCCTTCGACATACGTCGACTGTAATTTTTGAAGCTCCCGGTATAACATGATGTGATCGATGACCGGATGCAATGGGCGTAGTTTTTCAAGAACGTCTGCGGCAGTCGAATAGCCGGTCTTTGTTTTCTTGAAGGCGGGTAGTTCGAGTTTTTCAAACAGAATCACACCAAGTTGTTTCGGTGAATTGATATTGAACGACTCACCTGCCGCTTCAAAAACCAACGTCTCAAGTTCTGTAAGACGCCCGGCAAGGTCCGCTTGCATCGATTGGAGCGTCGCGACGTCGACACGAATCCCGGTCCACTCCATCTCAGCGAGAACACCTGACAATGGACGCTCCAGTGTTTCATACAGCTCATATTGTTGATTCGCCTTCAACTCTTCCCGAACTTTCGGGAACAATAGCTCGATCATCCGCGCCTTCTCTGCAAGATAAGGGTGTAATATGTCATCCGCTGGGGCTAGACGTTTAGCGCCCTTACCGAGGACTGCTTCTTCGTTCGGTGCCATCAATGCATAATGACCAGCAATTGAAGCGAGCGTCGTGCCGCCACTTAAGTTCAATAAGTAGCCAGCTAATAACAGATCCTCATAACCGTTTAAGGTTAAGCCATGCTTACGCAACGCGAATGCGACTTGTTTGGCATCGAGACAAATCTTCCGATGTTCCGACTCGATCCATTGGCGGAATGCCGGATCCTCGACGAGCGTTGGAGCAGCAACATAGATCGTGTCAGGTGTCGCGATCGCAAACCCGATGATGTCTTCTTCCATGTAATTCTCTCGCAGCTGTTCTGCAACCAATACGGCATCTGTGACACTTTCAGGAAGTGACGTAATCGTCACGACGTTCAACTGCTCTTTATCCTCTTCTTTGACGACAGGGGCGAATCGATTCGTCAACGACTTGAAGCCGAGCGACTGGAACAACGAATAAGGAACCTGGGTATCAATGTCGCGAATTTGCAAATCATCTAGCGTCGTCTCGAGCGGAACATCAACTTTAATTGTCGCGAGTTCTTTCGATAGTCGCGCTAGCTCTTCGTTCGCGATGACTTTTTCCTTCTGCTTCCCTTTTAAGTCCTCGACGTGCTCATACAGTCCTTCGACAGAACCATATGCCGAAATCAGTTTAACCGCCGTCTTTTCACCAATCCCAGGAATCCCTGGAATATTATCCGACTTATCCCCCATTAATCCTTTCAGATCAATCATTTGAATCGGTTTAAGACCACCGTACGTCTCAGCGAACAGTTCCTCAGTCATGCACTGGACGTCCGTGATCCCCCGCTTCGTGATCAAGACTTCGACCTTATCCGTGACAAGTTGAAGTAAATCTTTATCTCCTGTGACGATCCGCGTCCGATCCGTCGGCATCGTTCGTGCGAGCGTACCGATCAAATCATCCGCCTCATAGCGATGAAGTTCCATCATTTGAATACCGAGCGCTTCGCAGATGTCCCGGACGATCGGGAATTGTTCACGTAGTTCGGACGGTGTCTTTTCGCGACTTCCTTTATACTCCTGATAGACATCGTGACGGAACGTTTCACTCGAAGCATCAAAGGCAACGAGCATATGGGTCGGTTGTTCTTCCTCGAGCAACTTCAATAACATCATCGTAAAACCATATGCTGCATTCGTATTTCGTCCCTGTGCATCCGTCATTGGTGGTAAGGCGAAAAACGCCCGATAGGTCAACGAGTTCCCATCAATCAATAGCAATTTATTTTCCATCATCTACGCCCCTTTAATCGATTTTCTGTTCCTATTGTATCACTCTACACACATTTGTTCGCTAAAAATGACCAAAAAAAGACGATTGACTCACGGAGAGTCAACCGCCAAGGGCATGACGACATGGGAGCTGATCCAGTCGCCATACAGATGATGAAGAAGGTACTTTCATCATAAGATACGTCTATTAAGGAAATGTGAATCCACTGTGAAATTCAGCCATGTTTTGGTAAACGAATCGTAAATGTCGTTCCTTTCTGTTCTTCTGAAGCGACTTCGATTTCACCGTGGTGTAGGTCGACGATATGTTTGACGATGGCTAGTCCGAGACCCGTTCCCCCGGAATTACGGCTTCGTGCCTTATCGACGCGATAGAAACGTTCGAAGATCCGTTGGGTTTCTTTCGGATGAATGCCAATTCCGTCATCTTTGATGATGAGCTGGACAGACTCTTCTCCATCCTCAAGCTGAATCCAGACGTTGCCACCGTTCGGCGTATAATTCAGCGCATTCGCAACCAAGTTGACGACGACCTGTTTTAATCGATTCAGATCTGCCCGAATGAAGACTTCTTCTTCCGTTTCGATATGAATCGTCATCTCTTGTTCTGTTGCTCGTCGGTGCAGGAGTGCTGCAGTTTCCCGAACGAGACTCGTCACATCAACGATTGCGGTCTCGAGCTGATAGTTATCTTGTTCTAAACGAGAAAGCTCGAGCAAGTCTTCCACCAATGTTTGCATCCGTTCCGATTCATCGTGGATGATCCGTAAGAACTGCTCTCGGATTTCCGGAACATCTTGTGCACCATCGAGTAACGTTTCCGCAAATCCTTTAATGGACGTCAATGGTGTCTTTAATTCGTGGCTGACATTCGCAACGAAATCTTTACGCATCTGTTCCAGCTTTTTGATTTCCGTGATGTCGTTAAAGACGACGGTCGTTCCCTGCACTCGACCATTCTTATCGAAAATCGGAGCAGCACTGACCATGAACGTCCGACTGTTGATGCCGAATCGGACACTCGATTGTTTCCGGTTCGGTTTTTCCGTCAGATAGACATCTTCAATCACCTGGCTCATCTTTTCGTTTGGAAGTACACGATAGTACAGCTTCCCGCTAGACGGTTCATGAATATTGAACATTTCTCGGTACGTTCGGTTGACGAGTAGGACGTAGCCCTTCTCATCAATCAGCATGAGACCAGCTCCCATGTACTCGATCAAGGATTCGAGACGTGCCCGTTGCATCGCTTCACCAGACGATGCGTTCTCGAGATTGCGCGCTAATAGATTGATGGAGCGCCCTAAATCGCGTGATTCGTCAGGTGCCGATAACTCATAGACACGGGACTTGTAATTTCCATGTGATAGTTCGTGCAAGACATCGGTTGCCTCCGCGATCGGTCGCAGGAATCGTTTTGTCGAACGATAAATCGTCAAGAAGATAACCAATAACGACGCAACGAGAGAAAGGATGATGACCGTCCAAATCCGTGAATAAATGACGTTCAAGTCTTTTGCATAACGAATAAAACTGACATACACCTCACCACCGTCCGCTGTCGGAACAGGCTTCGTGAATTGAACGACACTATCATCTGTTTTCGATTCAAACGTTCCCTCATCAGGAATCGCTGAAAAATTGAGGGTCGCGACTTTCAGTTTCGTGACATCAACCGGTGTACCGGCAATGATCTCACCCCGACCATTAAATAAAATCATGTCGAAGTTCGATTCAGCGTACAATTGATTCACGTACTGGGCCATTTCAGAAACATCGCGCCCTTGTAAGATCGTCTCAACAAGAGAAGTCTCATCCATCAATTTTTCTTTTTCATTTTGGACATAGAACTCCTTGAAGGATTGTCCAAGTAAGAAACCGAGTGCAATCAGCACGAGACTGATGAACGAAAACATTTTAAAGATAAATCGCTTGCGATACTTACTCATTCCGATTTCGGCTCCTCCATCTTATACCCGAGACCACGAATTGTTTTGATGTAAATCGGTTTTTTCGTATTCGGCTCGATTTTTTCACGGACATGACTAATATGCACATCCACGATTCGTGTATCGCCGACGAAATCATAGTTCCAGATTGCGGATAACAGTTGATCTCGTGTCAGGACACGTCCCTTATTTTTAGCAAGGTATACGAGCAGTTCGAATTCTTTAGGTGTTAGTTCAAGACGCTCTTCTGCTTTGAAAGCTTCATAGTTATCTGGAACGATTTTGACATCACCAATCAGAATCGTCCCATCCGTCACTTCTTCCGAAGGTGTTGTCTGATGACTCATTCGTCGTAAAATTGCTTTCACACGGGCGACGACTTCACGTGGGCTAAATGGTTTTGTCAGATAATCGTCCGCACCGAGTTCAAGACCAAGGACTTTATCGAACTCATCATCCTTTGCTGTCAACATCAAGATCGGCGTATTGATTTTCTGTTGGCGTAGCCGTTTACATACTTCCAGACCATCGAGTTCCGGCAACATGAGATCTAGTACAATCAATGCGGCATCTTGCTTCTCCGCTAATTTTAAACCTGACATCCCATCATGTGCCGTTTCGACGACGAAACCAGCTTGTTCTAGATTAAACTTCAATAGTGTTGCGATCGACAATTCATCATCTACCACGATAATTTTATCTTTCAAACCTTGCATCCCCCTCAAGTTTCGTTCTTTCGAATGAGGAATTCCGTGGAATCCGCTTCGTCTGTCTTCATCTTACCGACTTTCACAGGAAAATCACAAATCTTTCTGCTGTTTCTTTACATAATCTTTAAAGGAGATGCCGAATCCAACTAGATCGTTCGTGTAAAAGCTAATAAAACGGGGAATCAATACATATCGTTAATTGTAGGAGGTAGAATGTATGGAATGGAATCATCCCCTTTTTGCAGCCATTACGGCATGGTTTATCGCTCAAGCAGCGAAGCTTGTCACAAGTTTGGTACGGACACGAAAGTTCGACCTGGAAATCATGTTTGCTTCTGGTGGTATGCCTAGTTCACATAGTTCGACTGTCGTCGCTCTAGCCGTTGTCATCGGTTTTCAGGAGGGGTTCTCATCATCGATTTTCGCACTGGCCGTCATCTTTGCGACGATCATCATGTATGATGCGACAGGTGTCCGGCAAGCTGTCGGTGTTCAGGCAAAACTACTCAATGATTATTTCAAAGGGATTCGCCATGAGACTCCTCTCCTGAATGAGCTCGTTGGTCATACCGAGTTTCAAGTGTTCGTTGGTCTCCTGCTCGGACTAGCCGTCGGTCTTCTATGGCCCGTCTTCTTTTTTTAATCCTATGATGTACAACAGCCCATCCAAAAATCGGATGGGCTGTTTGAGTATGAGATAGCTTATGGTTTCAAGACGACCTTGATACATCCATCTGTCCGATCATTAAATGTCTGATAGGCAGACGCAGCATCATCTAGTGCGACTTGGTGCGTTACGATATCTGTTGGATCAAATTCCTTGTTGATGATTTTCTGGAACAGTTCCGGCATTAAATGGACGACTGGTGCTTGTCCCATTTTCAGCGTAATATTTCGGGTAAAGAAATCGCCAAGCGGGAACTGATTATATTTCTTAGCATAGACGCCCGTCAACTGTACAGTACCAAATTTCCGGACAGCATCCTTTGCAATATCAATGGCACTCAACGTTCCACCTTGCAGACCAATCTTTTGTTCAATTTTTTCTACAGGGGACATCTTCCCATCAAAACCGACACAATCAATGACGACGTCTGCCCCACCCTGTGTCAGCTCTTTAATATACGCACCACTTTCTGCGTGATCTGAGAAATTCACTGTCTCGACTTTATTCGTGACTTTGGCATGATTTAATCGATACACTTGATCATCCACCGCAATGACTCGCTTTGCCCCTTGCATCCATGCAAATTTTTGTGTCATTAGTCCAACTGGTCCTGATCCGAGTACGACGACCGTATCTCCTTTTTTCACACCCGCATGCAAGACGCTCCAATACGCCGTAGGTAAAACGTCAGATAAGAACAATAATGCCTCATCTTCCAGTTCACACGATTCAGGAATCACAAGTGGCATGAAATTTCCGAACGGAACTTTTAAATATTCCGCCTGACCACCGGGATGTCCACCAAACTCTTCTGTAAAACCGAAGTACCCACCTGTATCGACATGGGGATTTCCGTTCGAGTTATCACATTGGCTCTCCATGTCATGTTCACAAAAGAAACAGTGACCACAAGCAACGTTAAACGGTAACACGACGCGGTCTCCTCGTTTGACTTTCGTCACACCTGGTCCCACTTCTTCAACGATGCCCATCGGTTCATGACCAATGACATAGTCTTTGTGAGCCGGCATATTCCCCTGATAGATGTGTAGATCCGAACCACAAATGGCAGTCGATGTGATTTTTACGATGATGTCATCGTTTTTTTCAATCGATGGATCCTTTACTTGCTTGACTTGGACATCTTTTGTTCCTTGGTACGTTACGGCGCGCATGTAAAATCCCCCTTAGTGGAATAGAATGACGTACCTTTGTCCTTACCCTAATATTAGCATTCTCTCTACATGTTTATTAAAATTGGAACTTTTCTCCTACATGTATCCTATGCTATGAAATAAGACATTCTACACAATTAGCACAGGAATGAAAGGAGGCACTCGCGTGGCACGCTGTACTGTTTGTCGTCAAAATTGGTCTGCTCGAACAATCTATCGATTAATCTGGTCTGCCCATGTAACTTGTCCACACTGTCAGAATCCGCAGCACCTACATATGGAGCATCAAGGTCACTTCCTCCGGATTGGTTATTTGGTTCCTTGGCTAACGTTCCTTCTTATACTAGTCTGTCCTTGGTATGCTAAGTTATCGCACTATGCTTCTCCTCATCGGTTATGACGAGACAAAAAAGACGAACTTGTCGAAAGTGACAAGTTCGTCTTTTTTAAATTCAGGATTTTAATAAGTCGAGTACAGAGCGGACAGTAGATGCAGAGCGATTCAAAGCCTCTTGCTCCTCAGTCGTCAGTTCGAGTTCATAGATATGCTCGACACCGTTTCCGCCGAGAATGACAGGTACGCCGAAATACATATCGTCATATCCGTATTCACCTTCGAGGTAAGCGATTGCCGGAAGAATACGTCGCTGGTCCTTCAAGATCGCTTCGACCATCTCAGCGATTGCCGCTGCAGGTGCATAATAAGCAGAGCCGTTTCCGAGTAACTGAACGATTTCACCGCCGCCTTTACGTGTTCGGTCAACGATCGCATCTAACCGCTCCTTGGATATCAGTTTCTCGATTGGAATGCCTCCCGCCTGCGAATAGCGCAGTAGTGGCACCATGTCATCCCCGTGTCCGCCGAGTACGAATCCCGATACATCCTTTACAGAAACGTTCAGTTCCTCTGCTAAGAATGTCCGGAAGCGTGCTGTGTCGAGGACACCGGATTGACCGATGACACGCTCTTTCGGAAAACCAGATGCTTGATAGACCGTATACGTCATCGCATCGACCGGATTCGTCAAAACGATGATGATCGATTCCGGTGCATGCGCAACGATTTCCTTCGTCACAGCTGTCATGACGGCAGCATTCGTACTCACGAGGTCCTCGCGGCTCATACCCGGCTTCCGAGCGATACCGGCAGTGATGACGACGATATCCGCACCGTTGATGTCGGCATAGTTCGATGTCCCTTTTACTGAAGCATCAAACCCGAGGATCGGCGCTGCCTCTTGCATATCGAGCGCCTTTCCTTTCGTCGGATTCTCTTGCTCGGGTCGGTCGACGAGGACGACATCTCCTAGCTCTCGCTGAGCAAGATAGAGTGCTGTCGTTGCGCCCGTAAAGCCACTTCCTATGACTGCGATCTTCTTCCGTCTGTTCATCGACTCATTCCTCCTGATCGGATTACATGTTTTTGATGAGTTCGTCCGCGAATTCAGAACACTTCACTTCAGTCGCACCATCCATGAGACGTGCGAAGTCGTATGTGACGACTTTCGATTCAATCGATGTTTCCATCGATTTGATGATGAGATCTGCCGCTTCGTTCCAGCCGAGGTGACGGAACATCATTTCGCCTGACAAGATGACAGACGATGGGTTGACTTTATCAAGTCCAGCGTATTTCGGTGCTGTACCGTGAGTAGCTTCAAAGATCGCATGACCTGTCATGTAGTTGATGTTTGCTCCAGGTGCGATTCCAATACCACCGACTTGTGCTGCAAGTGCATCCGAGATGTAGTCACCGTTCAAGTTCATTGTCGCAACGACATCGAACTCTTTTGGACGAGTCAAGATTTGTTGTAAGAAGATATCAGCGATTGAGTCTTTCACGATCAACTTACCAGCAGCTTCTGCGTCTGCTTGTGCTTTATTCGCAGCATCTGTTCCTTCTTCTTCCTTGATGCGATCGTACTGGTTCCAAGTGAAGACGTGCTCTGCGTATTCACGCTCAGCAAGTTCATAGCCCCAGTTTTTGAAAGCACCCTCAGTGAACTTCATGATGTTTCCTTTATGAACGAGCGTCAATGAAGCACGTTTGTTTTCGAGTGCATATTCGATTGCTGCACGAACAAGGCGTTCTGTTCCCTCTTTTGAAATCGGTTTGATTCCAAGACCAGATGTCTCAGGGAAGCGGATTTTATTGACACCCATTTCGTTTTGAAGGAACTGGAGCAGTTTTGCAGCGCCTTCGCTGCCTTCTGCGTATTCGATTCCTGCGTAGATGTCTTCAGTATTTTCACGGAAGATGACCATGTCTGTATCTTCTGGGCGTTTAACCGGTGAAGGAACACCTGTGAAGTAACGAACTGGACGAAGACATGTGTACAAATCAAGCTCTTGACGTAGAGCAACGTTCAACGAACGGATTCCGCCGCCAACTGGTGTCGTCAGTGGTCCTTTGATTGCGATGATGTGCTCACGGATGAGATCGAGTGTCTCTTCTGGTAACCAGTTGCCTGTTTTGTTGAATGCTTTTTCACCAGCGTAGACTTCTTTCCATTCGATTTTCTTCTCACCGTTGTATGCTTTTTCAACTGCTGCATCAAACACACGTACAGCTGCGTTCCAGATGTCAGGTCCTGTTCCGTCACCAATGATGAACGGAATGATTGGAGCGTTTGGAACTTGAAGTGTACCGTTAGTTACTGTGATGTTTTCGCCTTGAAGTGTAGCCATGTCTAAAAATCCCCCTTAAGTAATTGTAATCTACATCAAAAATCAGGAGAGGATTGCTCCTCCCCGTCCTTTTAACGTTCTTCGATGGACACGTATGTCCGGTGCGTTTCACCCGTGTAGTCTGCACGCGGGCGAATCAGACGGTTATCGCTATACTGCTCTAAAATGTGCGCCAACCAACCTGACATCCGACTTACTGCAAAGATTGGAGTGAATAGTTCTGTATCAAGTCCAAGTGCATGGTACGTAGAAGCGGAATAGAAATCAACATTTGGTTTCAATCCTTTTTCCGATTGGACGATTTCGTCAATCTTAACTGACATCTCATACCATTTCGGCTCCCCGATTTGAGCAGTCAGCTGACGACTCATTTCTTGAAGGTGCTTCGCACGTGGGTCGCCGTCCTTGTAGACACGGTGACCGAAGCCCATGATTTTTTGCTTGTTCTCAAGTTTATTATGAACATACTCGTCAACCTTTTCAACCGAATCAATTTCTAACAACATCTTCATGACGGCTTCGTTCGCGCCACCGTGAAGTGGTCCTTTTAATGCGCCCATCGCTGCCGTCACACCTGAGTAGACGTCAGAGAGTGTCGCGACACACACGCGTGCTGTGAACGTCGAAGCGTTCAACTCGTGGTCAGCGTGAAGAACGAGCGCTTGGTTAAAGGCTTTTTCTGCAACTTCCGTTGGCTCTTCACCCGTCAACATGAACAAGAAATTTCCTGCGTATGAAAGACCTGTTTTAGGTGCGATCGGCTCTTGTCCTTTTTTGATACGAGCGTAAGCTGTGACGAGTGTTGCGATTTGTGCCTGTAATTTGATGGCTTTAGCGTAATTCGCCTCAGTCGACATATCTTCCGATGTCTCATCGTAAAGCGCGAGTTGAGAGAGCGCTGTTCGAATCGTCGCCATCGCATTCGCCGACTTCGGTGCTGCCTTCATCGTTTCAAGAACGGCAGTCGCAACCGTTGCTTCGGAAATAAGTGCTTCCGATAGTTGCTTCAATTCCTCTTCTTTTGGTAGACGGTCGTTCCACAACAAGAAGACGACTTCCTCAAATGAGGCGTGCTCCGCCAAATCATCAATCGTATAACCGCCATACGTCAACTGACCATCGATGATCGAACTGATTTTCGATGAAGTCGCGACGATTCCTTCTAAACCTTTAGTTTGCGTCATGACAATAATCCCCCTTTTTTTCCCCAGAAAATTAAAACGCTTTCATTTCCGTATTGAAAAAAAGACGTCCACTCAAGAGTCGTTCCCCATGCTTGTAGCGCTGTACTCTTGAATAGACCATCTTGTTTCTGTTCTTAGTATAAACAAAAATACCCAAAAAGTGAATGAACTTGCATACTATTATCAAAAAATTAATTCAGTTACTTTGCTGATTCAGCTCATCCTGTGAACGCTTTTGCGATGACATCCCACATTCCGATGACGAGCGCCGCGATTCCAGCACCAATCAATGGTCCGACCGGTACCCCACGGAAAAGTCCTACTGCAAGAATCGTTCCAGCTAGCAAGGCTGTCGTCACGAGTGGATCTTCTTTCATTAGTCCAACACCGTGTGCCGCGACGATTGCAACAAAAATTCCTGATAAAAATGAGATGATGCCGATATGTCCCCGAATACTTTGGAGCAACTCCTTAAATCCGATATCCCCTGCTGCAATCGGTACGAGGATCGCTGCCGTGATCAATGTGACGCCCCACGTGATTCCTTTTGCCTGCAAGGAAGGAAACAGTCTACCATCCAGCCCGATTGCCTTGATGATCAGCAGGAAGGCTGCAGCAATGATTAATGATTTATTTTGTGCGATGACCCCGATGAAGACGAGGGCAATCAAAAAAAGATAAGCTTCCATACGTCCTCCTCATACAAAAAAAGACGGACATGACCTAAGTCACGTCCGTCATGAATGGATTATGCGTTATATAGTTTACCTGTCAATGGATCGATTGAGATCATTTGACCGTCTTTGAAGACTGTCAATGCATCTTCGACACCAACGATGACTGGTTTACCGAGTGATGGTCCAACGATTCCAGCATGGCTTGTCAATCCGCCATCAACTGTGATCATCGCTGCAGCCATCTCGATTGCAGGCATCATGTCACGATCAGTTGAGTTCGTAACGAGGATCATGCCTGGCTTCGCTTTCGCGTTTGCTTCTTCTGCGTTGTTTGCGATGACGACTTCGCCAACGACTCCACGCTCACCGATTCCACGACCGTTTGCGATCTCTTTACCGACGATGTGGATTTTCAACATGTTCGTTGTACCAGCAGTCAAAGCAGGGATACCTGCTGAGATGACGACGAGATCACCATCTGTGACGAAACCAGCGTCTTTTGCTGTGTCCGCAGCAAGTGTCAACATGTCATCCGTGTTGTCTGAAAGATGATCAACGACGATTGGGTACACGCCCCATACGATGTTCAACTGACGTGCGACACGTGCGCTTGGTGTAACAGCGACGATGTTTGGCTCTGGACGGTATTTCGAGATACGTGCAGCCGTGTAACCTGATTGTGTCGGTGTCAAGATTGCTTTTGCGTCCAAGTTGATTGCAGTGTGCGTAACCGCTTGAGCGATTGCATCCGTCACTGTGTGCTCACTACGTGTCTGACGATCTTTCAACAAGAGCTTGTAGTCGAGCATTTTTTCTGTACGTTTTGCGATCGAGTGCATCATTTGGACAGATTCGATTGGGTAGTCCCCTGCTGCTGTCTCACCTGAAAGCATGATTGCATCCGTACCATCAAGAATCGCGTTCGCGACGTCTGATGCTTCAGCACGTGTTGGACGTGGGAAACGTTGCATCGAGTCAAGCATTTGTGTTGCTGTAATGACTGGTTTACCGAAGTCGTTACAAAGCTTGATTAAGTCTTTTTGAGTTGGTGTGACTTCTTCCGTTGGAATCTCGATACCGAGGTCACCACGCGCTACCATCAAACCGTCCGAAATCGCAAGGATTTCTTCGATGTTATCGACACCTTCTTGGTTCTCGATTTTTGGGAAGATTTTGATGTGGCTCGCGTTGTTTTTCTCAAGCAATTGACGAATCGCAACGACGTCTGACGCACGGCGTACGAAAGATGCCGCGATCAAATCGATATCGCTCTTGATACCGAACTCGATATCCGCAATATCTTTTTCTGTCAAAGCAGGAAGGTTAACCTTTACGTTTGGCAAGTTAACGCCTTTTTTCGTCTTGATGACACCTTCGTTTTCGATTGAACAACGAAGCTCACGGTTCGGAAGTTTTTCAGTGACACGAAGACCGATGAGACCGTCATCAAGCATGATCATCGAACCAACTTCGACGTCATCATAGAGTCCTTCATACGTGACTGAGAATTTATCTTTCGTTCCGACGATTTCGTTTGCGTCTCCGCTAACGATGATGACTTCTTGACCACGTTCGAGAAGCGCTTTTCCTTCTTCAAACGAATGTGTCCGGATTTCTGGTCCTTTCGTATCAAGAAGAATCGTAACAATTTTGTTTGCTTCTTTCGCTGCGCGGCGGATATCCGTGATACGTGCGCCGTGTTCTTCATAATCGCCGTGTGAGAAATTCAAACGAGCGACGTTCATACCTGCTTCAATCATTTCTGGAAGACGTTTTTCTGACGCCGGTCCAATCGTACATACAATTTTAGTTCTACGCATATTCCATAAACCTCCTACGGTGTTTGGCCAAGTTCTCTTGTCCATTCCAATCCTATCGACGTTCGTTAAATCGAAAGCTGTTTTGAAAGCTCGAGAATATCAAGATCCAGCTCATGTTTATTTTCGTCGAGTGCCTCATCGATATCGAGATCGATCATCTTACCACCACGTACACCTACGACACGTCCTTGTTTTCCTTGAAGTAGGATTTCGATGGCATGCGCTCCCATCCGACTTGCAAGTACACGGTCCGCTGCCGTTGGTGCTCCACCACGTTGAACGTGACCAAGAACCGTGACGCGTGTATCGAGACCTGTTTCTTTTGCGATCGCGTCTCCCACGTCCTGGGCACGGCCTGCACCTTCAGCGACGATGACGATTGAGTGTTTCTTACCGCGATTGACACCACTTTGAATGCGATCGAGGACTTCTTTTAAATCTTCAGGACGCTCGGGAACAAGAATCGATTCTGCTCCACCAGCAAGTCCTGCATATAATGCGATATCACCCGCATCGCGTCCCATGACTTCAATGACATACGTCCGCTCATGCGACGATGCCGTATCACGGATTTTATCGATCGCTTCAAGCGCCGTGTTGAGCGCTGTATCAAAACCGATCGTATAGTCCGTTCCAGGAATATCGTTATCGATCGTACCTGGAAGTCCAATTGTCGGGAAGCCAAGTCCCGTCAATTTTTGGGCACCACGATACGACCCGTCTCCGCCTACGACGACGAGTGCATCAATTTCAAATTTCTTAAGATTGACAACCGCTTTTGCTCGTCCTTCTTCTGTACGGAACTCAGGGCAACGTGCTGAACGTAGGAACGTTCCACCTCGTTGAATGATGTCACCGACTGACCCAAGGTTCAACTGGACGATGTCCCCGTTGATTAATCCTTGATAACCGTTATAGACACCAAATACTTCTAAGCCATGAAAAATCGCTTTACGCGTGACAGCACGCACCGCGGCATTCATACCTGGTGCATCGCCGCCACTCGTTAAGACAGCAATCCGTTTTAAACTCACGTTAATCACCTCTCCATTAATCTGAATCTAAAATAGCACGTTGTTTTCTTGTTTTACAACAGGGCAGATTGCATAAACTTTCACTTGTTTTTTCATTACCGATTCCGGAAATGAGGAATATCAATCATGATAGCGATTACATGGTGCTTATGTGCCAATTTGGTGATATTTTTCGGTCCGCTGATCAATGAGCTCTTCCTTGGTCAGGTGAACCAATGATTCGAGCTTCTGTACCAATACAGTTTTTAATTTATCCGCCTGTAATGACACATCGAGATGCGCCCCTCCGACGACTTCTGGAATGATGGCATCCGCGATCCCGAGTCGTAATAAATCAGGTGCTGTGATCTTCATCGATTCTGCCGCTTTCTCCGCAAGACTTGCATCTTTCCATAACAATGCTGCAGCACCTTCGGGAGAAATGACCGAATACGTTGAATTCTCGAGCATCAAGAGTTGATCACACACTCCGATTCCTAAAGCACCACCTGATCCACCTTCACCGATGACGATTGAGATGATTGGAACCGTCATACCAGCCATCTCAAACAGGTTTTTCGCGATGGCCTCACTCTGACCACGTTCTTCTGCTGCACGTCCTGGGTAAGCCCCTTTTGTGTCGATGAACGTAATGATCGGTCGATTGAATTTCTCTGCTTGTTGCATGAGACGTAGTGCTTTTCGATACCCTTCCGGATGTGGCATCCCGAAATTACGACGAATGTTTTCTTTTGTATCTTTTCCGCGTTGATGACCGATGATCGTCACCGGACGACCATTCAGTGTTCCGATTCCACCGACGATTGCCGCATCATCATATCCATGACGATCGCCATGCAGTTCGATAAAATCTTCACAAATGGATTCAATGTAATCGAGTGTCGTTGGACGTTCTGGATGACGTGCCAATTGAACACGATTCCACGCTTTCATATTCCCGTAAATATCGAGTTCTAACCGATGAAGGCGTTCTTCAAGAAGTTGGAGTTCTTCCTTGAAGTCTAGTCCTTGTGTTTCCGCCATATCATGGAGCTCAAGAATTTTTTCGCGTAACGCGATGACTGGTTGGTCAAATGGTTGCATGGTTCGTTCCCTCCGCATGTAGCTTTAAGATTCGCGTATAGTACGTTTTCAGATCATGTCGTGATACGACATCGTCCAGTTGACCTGCTTGTAATAAGAATTCTGCTGTTTGGAAATCTTCCGGTAGTTTTTCACGTATCGTCTGTTCGATGATCCGTCGACCTGCAAACCCGATCAACGCCCCCGGTTCAGCGATGTTAAAGTCACCGAGCATCGCAAAACTTGCTGATACCCCGCCGGTCGTCGGATGAGTCATACAAGAAATATAAAGTAATCCAGCATCTGAATGCTGTTTTAAGAAGAGACTCGATTTCGCCATCTGCATGAGACTAACCATTCCCTCTTGCATCCGTGCTCCACCTGAAGCGGAGAAAATCGTGACAGGTAGACGATGTTTCGTTGCGTAACGAACCGCTTCAGAAATCGCAGCACCAACCGCTGCACCCATCGAACCCATCCGGAATCGTGCATCCATGACACAAGCGACGAGTGGGTGACCATTCACATTCCCGACGCCACAGACGATCGCTTCCTCAAGACCCGTTCTGACTTGGTCGCCCTTTAATTTTTCCGGGTAATCCTGGAATCCAAGCGGATCCGCTTGAACTGCCGGTAAGTCGAAATACGTCACCGAACCTTCATCGAATAATTGCGTAAAACGTTCTTGCGCGGTCAACGGGTGATGATACCCACATGAACAGACACGTAAGTTCGCCTCCAGTTGTTTCGTATATTGGATTAATTTACATTTCGGACATTTCGTCATTAGGCCTACTGGCACATCGACACGCTGCTCCTTCGAAGTCAGCGTGACGAACTTTTTAGGTTTTCGAAAAAATGCTTGCACGTACAGTTCCCCCTTGTCATCCTATGGGCGGTTCAAGAGTTGTTCCCGTTCCGCCTGCGTATAGAGTTCCCCTTGACCGAAGCTTTTATGGAAGGCATTGACTTGTCGCCAGATTCGTTCAAACAAATCGTTATCGACCGTCTGAATCAACGTCTCACGAAACGCTGCATCGGATGATACGACTGGTGCAAGCACCGAAAGGTCATCCAGCTGCGCGAGCGCTGCTTGCTCAAGCAAGCGGAGCGTTCCTGCCAAGTCTTCGAACTTCGAATCGCCAGTCACTAAGAATTGAGCGATGATTTGAATATAGGTATGATCGTCACGGTTCAATAGAAAGCTTCCGCCTCCATGTCGTGTCTCGACGATCCCTAAATAAGCGAGCGTCCGTAATGCTTCTCGTACGGACGGTCGACTGATGGATAGTCGTTCTGCCAGTTCCCGTTCCGATGGAATACGGTCTCCTGGAACTAATCCATCTTGTTCGATCATCAATTTAATCGCCGCGATATTGGCTTCAAACGCATTTCGTTTCTTCTCCATATCGATACGGCACCACCTTTCTGACCCTTCAGTCGGTTGCTTCAATCGGCGGCATTGGTCAGACCAATTACCCCTTATTATAACAAATCTTATTACCTAGTACTAGTTTGAGCGGGGGACATTTTTCAGGACGACATGATCCTCGCCAAACCGAATACGTAGCCGAGCTAGTAATTCCTCATCATGCTGCACTGCATAAAGCGGCGGTAACGATTTCGTCTCACGTGAATCCGCGTAGCGGACGACGACTGGAATATCGCCTGGTGCCGCTTCAAGCAATTGTTCGAGTGCGGCCAGCTCATTTTTTGATGTTAACTTGACGAATAGCACATCTTGTCCAAGCGGACGGAGACGTTCCAAAATGAACTGACGCTCCCCTTCGCGATCCTGCACCTTTAGTTCAATCAATAAGACGTTCCCTAAATAAAGTGATCGACGGAATCGTTCATATTGATTCGGGAAGACGACGACCTCTTCATTCGAATACCCGTCGACTGCCTGAATGACCGCCATCGTTTGACCGCGTTTCGTCTTGAACTCTCGAATCTGATCAATATAACAGACTAAATAATGTGTTTCCGAACCGACGCTAAGGTCATGAAAATAAGCAGATTCAACCGGAGCTTTCATTGCTGTCGTCAACGGCGAATACGTCAACCAGAATCCAAGCGCTTCCCGTTCTAATCGCGCCCAGTCGGAATCACTTCGTTTCGATGACTTCTGTGCCCGGCGTTTCCCGAGAATTGCCAACTCGTCTGGAAGTAATGTATTCGATGACTCGGTGAAATACTCGAGCACCTGTTGTTCGGCGAGTCCTCGATCGCCGTGCGTCGCTCGGTCTAGCGCACCACTGTATAGTAACAATTCAATTTTTGCGCGCTCCTTTTTGCCCCATCCAACATGGGTCAATAGATCAGCAATCGTCGCAGTGTGCTTCGATGCTTCCTTTACACGCTCGAACTCTCGCTCGGAAATACCTTTAATCACATGGATACCGAGTCGAATCCCTTTACCTTCTAATGAAGAACGATAATCGGAAATCCAGACATCCGGTGATAGGACAGGGAGACGTCGTTCGCGCATCAATCGGACGAGACGCTCCGGCTGTTCGACCGAGACGAGCAAGAAAATGTGCGGGAAATGCGCTTTGATGTACACGAGGGCATAACTAATCTTTGAATAGGCGACCGCATGGCTTCGGTTGAATCCATACCCAGCGAATCGCTCAATTTGTTCATAGAGTGATTGTGCGATCGCATCATCGAATCCATTCGATTTTGCTCCTTCGAGAAAACGAACCCGTTCCTGTTCGAGCGAATCCGTACTTTTTTTAGAAATCGCACGTCGTAATAAATCTGCTTGCGCGAGTGTAAATCCAGCTACTCGACGGGTGATTTCCATGACTTGTTCCTGATAGACGATGATGCCATACGTTGGTGCAAGTACGTCTTCTAATACGGGATGCAACATCTGATAAGGTTGACCAGCTTTTCGTTTCGCGTACAGATCAATGAATTTCATTGGTCCCGGACGATAGAGTGACATCGTTGCCACCAAATCTTCGAACCGATTCGGTTTGACTTCGCGTAACGTCTGTTTCATACCTGTCGACTCGAATTGGAAAATATCATCCGTCTCGGCGCGGGCAAAGACTTGGAATGTCGCGCGGTCTTCTTCCGGAATTTGCGTGAGCGTAAAGGATGGCTGTTCTCGTCGAATCAATTCTTCCATCCGACGCAAACGACTGAGATTTCGTAATCCTAACAAGTCAATTTTCAACAATCCTTGACGTTCCAATGCCTGCATCAAAAACTGCGTCACATACCGTTCATTTGGTCCCGTTTCAACGGGTGTCGTCTCGACGAGCTGTTCAGATCCAATGACGACACCAGCCGCGTGAACCGAACGTTGTCGCGGGAGACCCTCGACCGCTTGCGCCAGTTGCAATAGTTGCCGGCGCTTTTCGCTTCCAGAGAACCAGCGATATGTCTGCTTATTTTGTTCGATCCCTTGTAACGTCGTTGATTTTCCAAGCTGTTTGACTGCAGCATCTAACTCATCCTTCGAAAACTCTAGCGTCCGTCCGACGTCTCGCAGAGCGGCTTTGGCACCGAGCGTCGACAATGTACCGATTTGAGCAACATGGTCTTTTCCGTAACGCATCACGAGATCCTCTAATACTTCTTCGCGTCGTTCATCTTCGATATCGATATCGATATCCGGCATGGAAATCCGCTCGGGGTTCAAGAATCGTTCGAATAGTAATCCATATTTCAATGGATCCACCGTCGTGATCCCAAGCGCATAGCTGACAAGTGATCCAGCTGCTGAGCCTCGACCAGGTCCAACGAAGATGCCTTTCGCTTTTGCACTACGTACGAGTTCTTCAACGATTAAGAAGTAATCAGCAAATCCCGTCTTATCGATGACTGATAGTTCATAAGCGAGACGTTCCCGCGCTTCGTTACTTTCATGACCATGTGCCAGTAACCCTTCCTCAGCACGTTTCCGTAATAACGCATTCGAGTCTTCCGCGATACGTGGCAGTGGACGTTGTTGAAACGGTAATTCCAAGCGTTCAGATGTCGTAGCAAACTGCTCCGCCATCGTAATTTCTCGCTCGGTAAAGTCTTCGAGTAACTCTTCCCGGGTCTTTAAATGCATCAGACGATCTGTCTTTTGGTCTTGGAACGTCGTCGCCTCACCAATCGCACGTATTGCTTGATACGCTGGCGCTTCATCTCGACGAATGTAACGAACAGGATCGACTGGGATGGTCTCAACACCAAGCGCTGCTGCTACTTCGCGGTAACGCGCACGACTCTCTCGTTCGACCGTTGAGCGACTAGAGGTCACGCCCATATATGTACGCGCTCCTTGAACGTGTCCCATCCATTGAACGAAGGAACGACGTAGACGCGTCGCATCTTCAGAGGCTTGACGCAGTGGCACGAGCACCGCGATCAGTGATGAAACTTCAGTCTCCCCTTGTTGACTGGCTAGTCGATACAGTTGACGCAGTCCATCAGAAGAAAAAGCAAACCATAAGATACAAAATTCTTCTTCTTCGATTCGCTGCTCCCATCCGACGATTGGTTGCATATTTCGACGCTGACATGCATCGATGAATGCGGGAACTCCTGTCAATGTCGTTTCACAGATGACCGCTCGTCCGATGTGTCGACGGACTAGTTCATCGAGATAGGGCTCGATTCGAACTAAACTCTGCAATGGACTAAACTGCGTTCGAACATTTATATGCATCTTCCATTCTCCTTTCTCTTCTGATGGATGTTTTTAAAAGTTTTCAGAACATTCATATCTAACTGACTCAAGTACTCGCCATCTGATTTATTATTCGATACAATAAGTATAGAAATATCATGACGGGTACGGAAGGAGCGTTTCTCATGATTTTGAATCGCAGTCAAATCGCACGTGAAAAAGTCGAACAATTAAAGCTCGGTGTTACCGCTTTTACTGAAACGGAAGAAATCGCTGAGAAGATTCGCAAATCTGTCGCTGAACTTCAACTGAATGTCATTGAAGATCACACAGATCGTGGCGTTTGGTTCATTCCGCAAGACGAAACAAAAACGCAATAAGCGTAAAAAGGCTGTTCGCTTCGCTTCCTCAATGAGAGGAGTGAGACCGAGCAGCCTTTTTCCATTTAAAACTGGAAGTTAGCAGCGACCTCGTCCAGACGACGGATGACACGTTCGACCTCACTCAACTGTCCAATCGTTGCACCAGACGCCATCGGATGTCCACCACCATTGAATTCTTTTGCTACTTCATTGATGACGGGACCCTTCGAACGAATCCGGACGCGAACCTCCGTGTCCGTTTCAAGGAACAATGCCCAACACTTCATGCCTTTTAAACCGGCAAAACTATTGACGAGCAACGATGCTTGCTCAACCGTCGCCCCAAACTGCTTCAACGTATCTTGTGTCAATACGACATAACCGACACCTTGATCCGTCAATTGAATATGTTGAAGGACATATCCTTGTAAATGAAGCGCTGCAAGTTCTGTTTCGTACATATTGCGATACAACCAGTCCGTATCGATTCCTGCATCAATCAATTGCGCTGCGACTTCAAATGTTCGTTTCGTCGTGCCACGGAATTGGAAACGTCCTGTGTCACCGACGATCCCAGCGTAGAATTGAATGGCAGCTGATGTTGGAATCTCGTATCCCCATTCGTTCAATAAATGAACGAGCAATTCCGATGTCGAACTCATCGTCGTATCGACGAGTTGCACTGGTGCGTATGGATCTTCATCCGGATGATGGTCGATTTTAATGACGTCTTTTCCTGTCATCGCAACCTTCCCGTCAATCCGCGCTTGATTCGCTGTATCCAGAATCACGACTAACGCCTCTTTGTATAATTCATCGTCTACTTGATCGAGCTCTCCCATGAATGACAATGATGTCGCCATCTCTCCGGCCGTTAATACCGTTTTGCTAGGGAATTGATGTTGTAACGTCAATTGCAAACCGAATTGACTACCGAGTGCATCGGGATCTGGACGTTCATGACGATGAATGATGATCGTATCTGCCGCTTCAATCATTTGTTTGATTTGCTCTTTCACTGTGCACAGCTCCTCTAATCTTGATATGATATGAGATGAAGACAAAAAGGAGGTCCTTTTAACATGCAATTCATCCTCATCGCCCTCATCGTTTTCTCGCTTGGTGGGTATTTGTTAGCAAAACGCCGCGCGTTCCATACGAAAAGCACGAACCGAAAATACTTGTTCAATACGCAAGCGAGCATTTGGTTGAGCTTGTTCGTCATCCTATTCGCCGTCAACCAGTTCGTTTCCGGAAACGGATTAACGACACTCGTCGGGAAAATCGTTTGTTCCATTTTAATCATCGTCGGCGTTGCTTCATTCATCGCCGGATTCATCCGTTACAAAAAGATTTATCCGTATGTCGTCCGCGAGATGGAGCAATCCTGAGCTAGATTCAGAGGAACCGAAGTCCATTGACTTCGGTTCTTTTTGATTCATTTAACGATCGATGAGTTGGGATGTCACGAGTGCCTTCGCAACGATTTGTGTGCCTTGATACATCTCGACATCGACTTTCCCGAATTTTCGACCGACGTCAAAGACATTCGCCCGGATCGTTACCGTGCTCTCGATTTGAACAGGTTTAATGAAATAGATGCTGACGTTCTCGATGACAAGGTCACCTTTTTTCATATGGCGCAACATTCGCGTCGCTCCTTCGACTAGAAGCGTCGTCAACACCCCACTCGAAGCAGTCCCCATGAAGTTCGTCATTTGCGGCGAGACCTCAAGCGATAAGTACGGTCCCCGTTCGTCCTCTGCCGCCTTGATCTGTCCTGTAATTAGATCGTCGAACGTCTCTCCGACTTGTGGCTGACGATTCGCGAGTTGCAGTGCCTTGAGGACGTCTTGACGGCTAATGATCCCGAGCAATCGACCGTACTGGTCGATGACCGGTAACATCTCGATTCCTTCCCAGACCATCTGATGCGCAGAATTTGTGACACTCGTTCGAATACCGACCGTGATCGGGTGACGGGTCATGACTTTTTCAACAGCCCAATCATGCGGACGGTCAATGATGTCCTTCGCTGTCACGACACCGACGACCTTCATTTGTTCATCGATGACGGGATAACGGTTGTGTTTCGTCTGCTCATTCAACTCGTGCCAGCGTGAAATCGGATCCGTCGTCTGTAAATAGAACGTATCATGCAACGGAATTAAAATATCCGAAACGAGTAAAATCTCCTTTTTGATCAATCGATCATAAATCGCACGGTTGATCATGGTCGCAACCGTGAACGTATCGTAGGACGTCGAAATGATCGGCAACTCCATCTCATCCGCTAATCGTTTTGCATCCTCCGTCGTATCAAAGCCACCGGTAATCAATACAGCAGCTCCTGCTTCAAGCACGAGTTCATGTGCTTTTTCGCGGTTTCCGATGATGACGAGACTATCGACATCGATATAGCGCATCATGGCTTCGAGCTTCATTGCGCCAATGACGAATTTCGTCAGCGTCTTGTGTAATCCATTTCGACCACCGAGCACCTGACCGTCAACGATGTTCACGACTTCCGCGAATGTCAGCTTCTCGATATTTTCTTTTTGTTTCTTTTTAATCCGAATCGTTCCGACTCGCTCAATCGTCGAGACGAACCCTAAATTTTCTGCTTCCTTGATGGCGCGATAAGCCGTCCCCTCGGATACGGTCAAATCCTTCGCGATTTGTCGGACGGAAATCTTTGTTCCGACATCAAGATCTTCGATATGTCGAATGATCTGTTCGTGTTTCGTAGGCATACTGTATCCCTTCTTTTCCTTTTTTCTACTCTCCTGTCATTATACTGTACTACTCTAAAGATGAAAACGTGTACTAGTCTGATTTACGATAAATGTTTTTCGAACCGGACGATGATATACTTATGTAGAAAATGAGTAGAGAGGTGGAATCATATATGAGCGAACGTACGAACCAAATCAGTGAATTCCTGAAAGAACAAGGAATCGACTTAGCCGTCGTCACTTCGAAGGCAAATGTCTTTTATTTCTCAGGAGTCTACGCTGAACCCCACGAACGTGTCATGGCGGTCCTCGTCGATGTAACCGGCAAACATGTATTATTCTGTCCGGCACTCGAAGCAAGTATCGTTGCAGCGAGTCCTTGGGAAGGAGACGTCGTGACGTATGAGGATCACGAAAACCCGTTTGATCGATTAGCAGAATTATTCGCGACATTCGAGCACTCGAATAACCGAATCGGTATCGAAGGGGAACACATGACGTTCAGTCGCTATCAGGAACTAAGCTCACGTCTCGAGAACGCAGCCATTCTTGATATCGGTGAGTCTTTACAAGCGCTTCGTCTGAAGAAAACACCGGAAGAAATCGCTATTCTTCAAGAAGCAGCCGCACTTGCGGACGAAGCAATCGAAATCGGTAAACAAGCGATCCGCCCAGGGATCACGGAAATCGAAGTCATTGCAGAAATCGAATATGAAATGAAGAAAAAAGGTGTCCGTGAGATGTCATTTGATACGCTTGTCCTATTTGGTGCAAACAGTGCTGATCCGCACGGTGTACCCGGCGACCGTGTCATCCAAGAAGGCGATTTCGTCTTATTCGATCTCGGCGTCGTTTGGAAAGGCTACTGTTCCGATATTACACGGACCTTCATTTATGGCGAAGCGAACGAAGAACAGAAAAAGATCTATGAAACGGTTCGCCAAGCACTTGAAGCCGCGACAGAAGCGAGTCAGATCGGCACGACACTCGGTTCATTAGATAAGGCAGCCCGTGACGTTATTACAAACGCTGGCTACGGACAGTACTTCACGCACCGTGTCGGTCACGGACTCGGAATCGAGGTTCATGAATTCCCGTCTCTCGCGTCAAACAATCTACTGACGGCTGAAGCTGGTATCGTCTACACACTCGAACCAGGCATTTATGTTCCAGGTGTCGGTGGCGTCCGCATCGAAGATGATATTCATCTCACTGCGGAAGGTCCAGTTGCGTTAACTCGCACACCAAAACATCTTCAATCCATTCCGTCATCTTAACTCAAGACAAATGAAGCTGACTCAACAGTCAGTCTCTAAAAAATAAGGGTGGCAGAATGATAATCTGCCACCCTTATCTCGTAGATGACGCGTCACACGCCACTCCTACAGGAAAAGCGCATTTATGCGCTGTCAGAGACGAACAAGACCCGCTTTCCTGCTTAAATGAAGCAGGAAAACTGGCTGGTGTCTCGCCTGAGGAAAGGGCGTGAAAAGACGCGTCATTCTTTTTTTGAGTCAACCTCATTTTCTCTTACTTACGGGATTGATGGACGACATTGACGCCACCAGTCACATCGAGGATTGCTCCCGTGATCATACTTGATTCTTCTGCCAACAAGAAGGAGATCGCGCGAGCGATATCTTCTCCGACACCCGTTCTTCCGACCGGCGTCGCCTCATCTTGCTCCGCTTCAGAAATTTGCTTCGTCTTATTGTCACCAACGATGTTTCCCGGGTTGACCATGTTGACCGTGATGCCGTGTTCCGCTTCTTCAAGCGCTACACTCTTCGTCAAACTCACCATCCCGCTTTTAGCAGCAGCGAACGCCGCCCGGCATACCCATCCTGGCGCTGTTGCACTCTCCGGGAAACCGTACGTAATGATTCGACCGTAGGCTTGCTTACGCATGACAGGCAATACTTGACGCAACAGCCAAAAACTAGCTGTCAGATTTCCGGTGATCACTTCATCCCATTCCTGATCGGTGTAATCCACTAACGCTTTTCGTTCAAATATATAAGGTCCTGCATTAAGTATCAACGCATCAATCCGACCTTGCTCATTGATTGCTTGTTGGGTTGCGCGTTCCAATTCTTCTTGATTCGTCACATCTGCTTGAATCGTTATGAGATTCGGATGTGTAAATTCGGGTTCGGAACGATGAAACGCTGTCACTTTCCAACCTTCTTCCAGCAACTGGCGTGTCACTCGTTCTCCCAGTCCTTTTGTACCTGCTGTAATTAACGCGTGCCTCATCTTGGCATCGCCCCCTTTCACTGACTCCATCTTACGACGGAACGGAAAGGAAGAACAATTTTTAGAACTCACTGAATGTTTCGTCCGCTCCCAGTAAGAGAATGGTATAATTAGGGTGTACTCATCATATCGATTACGAAGGGATGGATTCATCATGGCAATCGTCTATCATAATGTACTCGTAGCAGTAGATGGCTCAAAAGAGGCAGAACGTGCCTTCGAGACGGCAATCGATGTTTCATTGCGAAATGATGCAAAATTGATCATCGCACATGTCATTGATACACGGACATTCGCGACAGTAGAAGCCTATGACCGCACCATTACGGAGCGTGCCGAATCTTACGCGAAGGAATTGCTAGACGAATACGTCAAGACTGCTCAAGATCGCGGTGTACAGGAAGTCGAAGTAGCGATTGAATACGGTTCACCTAAAGTAACAATCGCTAAAAAACTTGCCCCTAATCACGATGCCGATTTAATCATCTGTGGCGCAACTGGTTTAAACGCTGTCGAGCGTTTCTTCATCGGTAGTGTCTCTGAAAGCATTACGCGTTACGCAAAATGCGACGTCTTGATCGTCCGTTTATGAATCACTCTTCTACAAAAAGCCTTTCTTCCTTCATTTCAAAGGAAGAAAGGCTTTTTGACGACCTATTTAAATAAAAAAACCATCGAACCAATGTCCGATGGTTTAAAATCATTTGTATTTTACTGTAACCGTACGACGACCCCAGTTGAATGCTTCTGAACGAGAGTAGTAAAGGATATCCATCTTCTTCCCTTTAATGGCACCGCCAGTATCAGCAGCTGTATACGTCCCTTTTAATTTCCCCTTGTAATACACTTTCACTGTCGAACGAAGTGGAATGACACGTGGATCAACCGCTACGACTTTCTTTTTCGAGCTTTTGATGTTCCAACCGATTGCTGTCAGATTACCACTACCTGGATCATACGGTGTGTAGGCTGTTGCGCTTACGTTCGTGATTGTTTTCCAACCACCTGTCGATTGTTTTTTCGAACTGCTTGACGTCACGACTTTCGAGTAGCTTGCGCTAAGGTAAGCTGTTTTACCTTTGTAACTTACTTTATACCAGTTACCTGTTTTTGCTTTGTACGATAACGTTTGGTTCTTATATAGAAGACCGAGCTTTTTCGAAGAAGTAGTAGCTTTCTGACGAATGACTAGGCTATCGACTGTTGACTTGACGCTTTTCTTAGTTGCAGCCTCTGCTTGAAGACCTGCAAACGAACTGAGTGCTAACACGACCGTTAAAACACTTGCGAGCATCCGTTTCATCATGTATTTTCTCCTCCATCATTGTTTCGTGTTTGTTAACTGAGATTAATATACATGACAAAACGATGGAGTGCCGTTACATATAGACCACAAAAATATGTCTGTACTATTACTTTTATGTTACAAACGACTCATTTTTTTAAGAAATCGACCTTTTTTGGGTTTATTTTTACAAAGATGACGATTCATTTTTCGTTATATGACAAACAACGTAACAATAGATCGTACGTTTGTATATTTTTTTCGTAGATTTCATCAAAAAAAGGACTGAATCGTTGGAATAACGACTCAGTCCTTTTGAAACGATTATGCGTTTTGAGCAACTAATCCACCAACACGAACTGTATCGCGTGCGATCATCAATTCTTCATTCGTTGGAATGATAATGACTTTGACTGGTGAGTGTGGGTAGTTAATGAAGAGTTCTTCTCCATGAGCTCCATTGTTGAGTGATGGATCCCAGTAAACGCCCATGAATTCGAGACCACGTAGGACACGCTCACGGATTGAATCTGAGTTTTCCCCAACACCAGCTGTGAAGATAATGGCATCAACACCATTCATCTCAGCAGCATATTGCCCGATGTATCCGTGGATACGGTTCGCGAAGATACGGAGTGCCATCTCTGAACGGTGGTTTCCTTCCTTCGCAGCCGTTTGGACGTCACGCAAGTCACTTGAAAGACCTGAGAGTCCGTAGATTCCAGACTCTTTGTTCATGACGTTCAAGACTTCTTCCGCTGTTTTCCCTGTTTTCTCCATCAAGAATGGAATCAAAGCTGGGTCGAGTGAACCAGAACGTGTTCCCATCGTGATCCCTTCAAGTGGTGTGAAGCCCATCGTCGTATCGATTGATTCGCCACCCGAAACTGCTGCGATTGATGCTCCGCTACCTAAGTGACATGAGATCAAACGAAGGTCTTTTAATGGACGACCGAGTAATTCAGATGCACGTTCCGTAACATATTTGTGGCTCGTACCGTGGAAACCATATTTACGGATACCGTATTCTGTGTAGTAATCATACGGTAAGCTGTAAAGGAAGTTTTCTTCTGGCATCGTTTGATGGAACGCCGTATCGAAGACCGCCACTTGCGGCACTTCCGGAAGCAATGCTTGGAATGCCCGGATTCCGATCAAGTTTGGTGGAATGTGAAGTGGTCCGAGTTCTGTATACGACTCGATATCTTGCATGACTTCATCCGTGATCAATACAGAGTCTGCATATTTTTCTTTACCATGAAGAACACGATGTCCGACACCTTTAATCTCATCGTAAGACGAGATGATTCCGAACTCCATTAATTTTTCGAGTGATAACTCGACTGCTTCTTTATGTGTTGCAAGCGGGAGGACATCTGTATACTTTTGTCCTTCACCATATTTAATCGTAAAGATTGCATCGTCTTTACCGACACGTTCAACGAGTCCGACTGCAATCATCGTTTCGTTCGGCATTTCGAGCAATTGGAACTTCAAAGACGAACTACCTGCGTTTACCGCCATAATTTTTGCCATGATTTTTCCCCTTTTCCATTTGAATCCAATGAACATTCACATCTGTTTAGGTTTTCTTCTATTTCTGTTCTACAACTAGAATAGTCAAATTAACGACAGATTTCAATCACTTTGCGTAATTCATTTTAATTCTGTGTTAATCCATTCATCAATCTGTTTCACCATACCACCAAACGCACGGGCATCTGTGAAAGATGGTAGTTCAGCAAGTAACGCTTGTTTTGGCATCTTCATACCGGCTAAATGATTACGGACGATCAAATAACTTTTTGCTGCCTGTTCTTGTTTGAACATGGTTAACGGCAATTGTAAAATGCCGATGACGTGCGCTTTTGATTCAAAGTACTGTTTCAACTTGCCTTCCGTATCATGCTGGAACAAACCGTTCGGAATGACAAAAACACCGAACCCACCTGGTTTGACGTATTGCATCGCTTGTTCGATCAATAAGAAATGACTATAGCTCATACCCTCATCTCGTTTCAAGATGTAAGAAGCAGCAGCCTCTTCATCCGGATAATAACCGACTGGGAGATCAGCCATCGCAAGATCAACTGGATCTAGCAACAAAGGTCGTAACGCATCTTGATGCGTATACGTAACAGGGTAGTCGAGTAATTCCGTTACCGCTGCCGATAAACGAATTAACGTCTCATCTACCTCAACTGCTTCAGCAGATGTGCCCGTCGAAAGCTGACTCAAGACAGCGTGTAACATACCACCTGTTCCACTTCCTAATTCAAGTAGTCGGATGTCCTCCTTACCTACCAATTTCCCGATTAGATAACCAGCAAACAAAGCGACGCTGTCTGGCGTCGGCAAATGGTTCGGTTGCGCTTGTTTCATCCCTTCTAAAATAGCAAGCGATACTGCCTTTCGAATGACCTCTTTATCTACATTTTCAGTATGGCGATCGTTCAACCGGTCAATCACAGTCGTCAACGCTTCTAGGTAAGGCATATCAAGATCACGTTCGATTTGTTTTGTTTGACGTGTTAATTCCTTATATAACTTTTCTAACGGCTCCATGTACGTCATCCTCTCCAAAACGAAACGGCCCCCCGTAGAGCGGGAGCCGTTTCTATCATTAGTTCCATTGTAACGCTTCATCGTCGTTTGTAAACCATTCTTACTTCGCTTCACGTGCTGCAGCGAGTGCTGCTTCGAAATTTACCTCATCCGTTGATTCTTCGAGGTATTCGACATACGTGATTTCGTTGTTCGAATCTAAGACGAAGACAGAGCGAGCAAGCAGACGTAATTCTTCGATTGCCACGCCGTACTGTGTACCGAATGAAAGATCACGGTGATCAGACAATGTCACGACTTGATCAAGACCACTTGACGCACACCAACGACGTTGCGCGAACGGAAGGTCGTTTGAGATCGTCATGACCGTCACACCTTCGATTTTAGCTGCTTCTTCGTTAAATTTACGAGTCTGCGCATCGCATACCCCTGTATCGATTGATGGGACGACACTGATGATTCGAACACCTTGGTATGTATCACGTGTTACGGGCGATAAGTCGTTAGCTAACACTTGAAAGTCCGGTGCTGTTTGTCCGACTTGAACCGCTGTACCTTGAAGTGTGATTGGATTTCCTTTAAACGTTGCCATATGAATTCCCCTTTTCCCCTGATTGGATATACTGTATTTTCTATTTAACTATAGGAATGATCTGCGAAGATGGCAAGTATTCTGCCATAATTGATGGACTTCAGTACCCGTCTTTCCAAAAAACAGGTATAATAAAAGAGTTCATGAAACGCTTTCAAGGGGGAATTGACCATGGCTCGAAATAATGTCTACCTGTACTACCGAAATACACAAAGACACGAGACGCAGGTGCGAAAGTTGATTGATGTCGGTACACGATACGGACTGAACGTCGTCCAAGATCACCGACAAGCAAACATCATCGTCTCGATTGGTGGAGATGGGGCTTTCTTGCAAGCGGCACGCTTCACAGGTTTCCGTGATGATGCGATCTATGTCGGATTCGCTGAAGGACCAAACTCGTTCTACTGTGATTTTGATATCAATGATCTTTCTGCGGTCGAAGCGATCTTTAAAGAGACAGGCAACCGTGTCTCGGATGGTGAAATCGAAGTACGTCGTTATCCACTGCTCGAAGCATCCATCAACGGTGGACCACCGATGCTCTGTCTGAACGAATGTTCCGTGAAGTCGAGCATCATCAAATCACTCGCGATCGAAGTCTATATCGACGACTTCCTGTTTGAGACATTCCGCGGGGATGGAATGGTCATCTCAACACCGACGGGCTCTACGGCTTATAACAAGTCACTCTCTGGTGCGATCGTCGATCCATTGATTCACTGTCTTCAAGTCAGCGAAATTGCTTCCGTCAACAACAACCGGTACCGGACACTCGGTTCTGCTTTCCTACTGAACCGTGGACGGAAACTTTCGTTACGCATCATCGAAGACGGAAACGACTATCCGATCATCGGGATGGATAACGAAGCACTCAGTCTCACACGAACAGATTCAGTCGATATCCAACTTTCTGAAAAAGAACTGAAAACCGTCAAATTGACGAACAATACATTTTGGCATAAGATTCAACGCTCGTTCTTATGACCATAAAAAAATCTGCCTCCTCGGGGGCAGATTTTTTTATTGCGTCTTCCGTTACGTCACCCTTTATACTCCAATCAAAGGAGGTCCACAAATGATGTATTCCACTCAGGAAATCGCCAAACTGACCGGCGTCACAAAACGAACACTCTATCATTATGAGACGATCGGTCTCCTCGTGCCAAAGCGTACCGATGCCGGTCACCGATATTATAGCAGTGAGGATCTTTTACGTTTACAACAAATCCTGCTCTATCGCTCTCTTGACTTCCCACTGTCAGAAATCCAAAGATTACTCACGCAATCTGATTCCAATCATCATACGACACTGAAAAAGCAGATCGTACTCCTTCAAGAAAAAGCTTCGCATTATCAAATGCTCGCTCGACTCGCTGAACAGACATTACTCACTTTAAAAGGAGGACTCCCTATGAAAGACGAACAATTATTCCGTGGTTTACGGCATGATGAGATCGTTACGCATGAAAAGCAACATGCAGATGAAGTCCAAAAACACTACGGCGACACCGACGCCTATCGAATCAGTGCAAAAAGACAACAACAACGTACTCCGAATGAGAAAGAACAACTGAGCACCATGCACAAACAGCTCGATCAGCGCTTGACGGTCTTTTACCGTGACGGGCGCATGACTACGGATCCAGACGTTCAACAAGTCGTCAAAGATCAACATGACTTCATCGATACGTACTATTACCCATGCGCATTATCTCTCTTTGCCTCACTCGGTCAGATGTATGTGTCTGACGAACGATTCCGTGCCTATTACGATGCGTATGCCCCTGGACTATCCACGTTCTATTCGGAAGCTATTTCACACTATGCGCAAACATCACACTAACGCGGCTTCCGCCTGATAAACGGTTTTTCCAGCTTGGACCGTCTCGACCAAACGGTTATTTAAGATCGCTTCCCCACGCAGGCGATAGAAGTCTTCTTCAAAGATGACGAAGTCGGCATCATAGCCAGGTAAGAGCAATCCTTTTCGACCATGTGTTTCCGTCGCGAGATGTGGATTTTTCGTAAAGAGCAATAAGGCTTCAAACATCGATAACGTCTCGTTCGTTTTATTGACACGCCCTGCCGTTCCTTCGGTTGCTGCATAAAGCGACCGTCGGACATCGGGGTCAGAGATCGGCGCATCTGCTCCGCCGCACAATAATGCGCCGGTCTCAGCTAACGAACGTAAGCGATAACTCCAGTCTAAGCGGTTCAACCCGAGTCGATCGACGATGAAATCGGCGTCATCCAGTAAAAAGACCGGTTGGACGTCAATCAAGACCGGTAACTTCCGAATTCGCGCAAGCGTTTCTGGTCGGACGACCGTCGCATGAATGATGCGATCTCGTTTCCCTTTTGGCGCAGGATACTTCTCGAGCACCTGTACGAACCGCTCGATCGCTAAATCCCCGATGACGTGTGCCGCGACTGTGAACCCGTAACTACGTGCACGTTTGACGAGTTGCTCGAGTTGTTCTGGCGTATGCACTTCAATACCACGTGTCGTCGGATCATCGGAATAACCACGACCGAGAAGAGCTGTTCGTCCTCCGAGAGCGCCGTCGACGAACAGTTTCATCGCACCAATTGACATCGTTGACGGTAAAGTAGGTTGTTGTTGCACGAACTCATCAATGACAAGATGATGCACGAGCAAATGCGTATGGAAGCCTGTCTCTTGCGTCACTTCCTTATAGGCTTGCAAGATGTCCGCGACATCACCGTGATACGACAAGTCTTCTGTGTGTGCCGCAATGATGCCGTATTGGTATAAATTCTTAATCGCTGACCGGAGGGACGATTTATTCCGCTCCAAGTTTCCAGCTTGTAACGCATATAAAGGTTCAAGCGCCGCATCGTACAAGAATCCGTCAGCTTCACCATTATCCGATATACCGACCTTTCCACCTTCGATGACAGTCGACGCTTTATATCCGAGCTGTTGGAACAAGACATCGTTGACAAGTGCTGTATGCCGGTCTGTTCGTTTCAACAAGGCAGGTGCATCAGGGAACAACTGATTGAGCCATGCTTTCGTCGGTGCACGATCAAGCTTCGTTTCGTCATAGCCTTCTGCCACATGGATCCCATTGACTGGTTCCGCCTTGAGAAAAGCTTGCCCTAACGCTTCAAGCGTCATATAGCGCGAGGCATCGACACGATTGATCGCTTCCCCGTAACCGATCAGATGAATATGCGCATCCGTAAAGGCTGGATATACAGCTTTTCCGTTCAAGTCGTGAATTTGATCAATACGTCTACCGAAACGGCGGCGTAGCTTTCCTTCCTCTCCCATCGCGATGATCCGCGTCTTCTCGACGAACATCGCTGAATGGACATCCTCTTCGTGTGCCATCGTTCGAATCAATCCGTTTACGTATAGTGTTCCCATTCCACTCACTCCTCTTTTTACAAAAATAGGGTGACCATGACGGTCACCCTGAATTGTCGATCCTGATTTAAACGTGCAATGTTTCTTCTGGTGCACACGACCGTTTAATACGTTCGATCGCGGCCGGATCGTATTCATTTAGGACACGTTCCGCTAAGACAATCGTTCGTTCATAGTCTCCCGCTAAGAACTTCGTTTCCGCGATCGTCAGCGACATATGTATCTCGTTGTCGTGGCGACGGTACCGGTTCGCATACTGGACGAGCCGTTCGGCATACGTGACTTCGAACACTAATGTATCTAACCGTTCTTGCACATGTTTAAACGTTTCTTGGACGTCTTGACTTTGTGCGACGATCGATCGAACGTTAAACGGTAACTCTTCGAGCCGTGTTTCAAGCGTCTGCAGTGAACGATTCGCATTTCGGAGCGCTTCTTCCACCTCAGCCGGTAAGTTCGGTAATCCGAGTCGTTTCAGACGGAGACGTGTCTGCGACAGCTGATGACGCCATTCGACGATTCGTTCGCGAACTTCCGTCTCTTCTTTTCGAAGTGCCTGGAGTTCGACCGTAAAGCGTTCGTACTGAATCATCAACTGTTCTTCGAGGCGAATCGCATCGCGCATCTGATCTTCGAGCATACTGAACGGAATGATTTTTCCGGCAATCGACTCATCGAGATCTTTTGCAGCTTCAAACAGTAGCTCTTCGTCACGCTGGATCGTCTCATAATGAATCCCTAAATCTGCTGAGATTTCATATTTTTCACGTAAGATGCTGAATTCTTGTGCCAATTGATGAATCCGTTCACGCATCCGTAGCGCTTTTTGTTTCAAGAATTGATTTTCTTTTTTCACTTGATGACGCGCATCGACCTCACGACGGAATGTATCATACATTTGATCAACATCGGCCGATAACTGTTGAATCGCCTCTTCCAGCCCGTCGACTTCTAGCATTTCGATTTTCTCAGAGAGGCTCAGACGTTGTTCCTCGAACCGTTTGATCTCGGATTGGAGACCGAGTGGTTCAAGTGGGTACCCATCTAACGACATCTCCTTATAGCCCGCTCCAAGCTGATCAATCCGTTGACGCAATTCATGAGCGAGAATCTTCCATTGTTTCGGTACGAGTTCGACGAGTTGACGCGTCGTTGCTACTTCTTGCTCGAGTAACAAGCTTGTTTCATACGCCTTCGTCACTTCACCTGAAGCTTCGTACTGACACATCTCATTCCAGTGCGCGTCGATCTGTTCACTTCGTTCTTCCAGACGCGCAAGCGCCGGACCGAATGAATTCGCTTGAATCAATAATGATTTCCGAACTTGCCCTGAATCGGCTTCCCCTTGCGCTTTCAGTTCGGCTAGAACCGATTGATTCGTTTTGAACGTCGACATCTCGACGAGCATTTCATCGATCAATCCTTCGAGTTCCGCAATCAATTGTTCCGTTACTTCGAGGTCATTCTTGACGGCGATGAACCGATATTTATCGAGCGCTTCCTCCGCCCGGTAAAGGGTCTCATCGATTTGGGCGACGTGGACCGTTAATAACTCTTCCCACGCTTGATGCCAGGAGCTGAACTTCGTCTCCGTCTCACCCGCCATCGGTAGTTGCTTTAAGTCCTGCAACTCCTTTGGAATCGATGCACTGACGATGCCTTGTTTGCGCATATCAAGTTCATCGATTTTCGCGTAGTATTTTTTTCGACTGATCATGCTAAATAGCATGACGAGTAATACGATGACGATGACTCCGATCACCCATGCCCACATTTGTCACGACCTCCACTCTGTCCTACGACTTTAGATTTTCTCTAAATCGCAATAATCTTATCCTTATAATAGTATAGCGCAACCGTTTTGCATAGATTTACAAGGGCTTTTCCTGATTTCTTCCGCTGTTTTGAATCCTTTTTCCAAAAATCAATTGTTTGTCAGCTACGCAAAAACTCGTTAAACTAAAAAAAATACGCTTTTCATGGGAGGAATTTTTATTATGTTCGAAACAAAGACATATGAAGGTGACCGGACGAAACAATATGACATGCTCTCAAAACAACTTGATGCGTTATTAACGGGAGAAGACAATCAAGTTGCGAACTTATCGAATGCGAGCGCGTTGCTCAACCAGTTCCTCGACCGTATCAACTGGGTCGGCTTCTATTTGACGGATACGGAGCAAAACCAACTCGTCCTCGGACCATTCCAAGGACTTCCAGCATGTGTCCGTATTCCATTCGGTCGTGGTGTCTGCGGAACATCTGCAGCAGAGCAAACGACACAACGAATCGAAGATGTGCATCAGTTCCCAGGTCACATCGCATGTGACGCGGCTTCGAATTCAGAAATCGTCATTCCACTCGTCAAAGACGGACAAACGATCGGTGTCCTCGATATCGACAGCCCAGAATTCAATCGTTTTGACGAAGTCGATCAAGCTGGTCTAGAAGCATTCTGTACGACTCTGCTTCGCCATCTGTAATTCTGATTGACAGTCGATTGTCCACACCGTATACTTGTAAAAGTGCAGAAATGATAACGATAGCGGTCAAATCGCTTACGTATCACATTTCATGACTCGGTGAATAACCGGAGGGGCATCGTGTAACTTTGCTATCAAGCGAGGGTGCCACATCATGAAATGGGCGTAATGTGGGTTTGATGGCGTTATTATTTTTATGCAAATAATAACGAACAATAAGGAGGAGTCTTATTATGGCTCGCTATACAGGTCCAGCTTGGAAACTCTCACGTCGTCTCGGTATCTCACTTACTGAAACAGGAAAAGAAATCGCAAAACGCCCTTACGCACCAGGTCAACACGGTAACAGCCGTCGTAAAGTATCTGAGTACGGTCTTCAACTTCAAGCGAAGCAAACACTTCGTCACATGTACGGAGTAAACGAACGCCAATTCAACCGTATCTTCAACGATGCTGGCAAAATGCCTGGTATCCACGGTGAGAACTTCATGTTCTTACTCGAAGCACGTCTTGATAACGTCGTTTACCGTATGGGTATGGCTCGTACACGTCGTGCTGCTCGTCAGCTCGTCAACCACGGTCACATCCAAGTTGATGGACAACGCGTTGATATCCCATCATTCCGCGTGAAACCAGGTCAAACGATCTCAGTTCGCGAAAAATCGAAGAACTTTGTCGTTATCAAAGAAGCACTCGAAGTTGCTCCAGCAACTAAAGACTTCGTTACTTTCGATGCTGAGAAGCTCGAAGGAACATTCGTCCGTCTTCCAGAGCGTTCTGAATTGAACGATCAAATCCAAGAACAACTCGTCGTCGAGTACTACTCACGTTAATCGATTGTTCCAGCACTCACTTCGGTGGGTGCTTTTTTTATACCTATGACTAAAATGTATACCTGGTCTTAAAAAAAGAGTGACGTCATTTACCTGTTTGTGTTAACCTTTAAATATACATAGTTAACACAAACAGAAAAGAGGACTTCATTAATGAAAACAAGAGATTTAACATTCATTGCCCTTGGTGCTGCCATCATCGCAGCCGTCAGTTCTTTGCCACAGATTCAACTTGTCGGTGCCGTTCCGATCACGCTTCAGATGCTCGCGATCATGACGGTCAGCGCAATCCTTGGTGGCAAACGTGGCGGACTCGCTGTCTTGATTTTCTTATTACTCGCAGCAGCTGGTCTACCGGTGCTTGGCGGAAAAGGTGGACTTGCTCCATTCGTCGGACCAACCGTTGGGTACTTGATTGCCTTTCCGATTGCCGGTTTCTTCATCGGTCTTGTTGCAGAAAAAACGCGCCGCTTCGTTCCTCTCTTCATCGGGATGATCGTCTTCGGACTTGGGTTAGTTTACCTGCTTGGCACATTCGGTCTAATGGCTGTACTCGATCTATCGTTCAAAGATGCTTTTGCGATTAACTATCCGTTTGTCCTATGGGATACAATCAAAGCTGTCATCGCTACGACGATTGCCGTTCGTTTGTTACCACTCCGTTTATTCCGGACAGCTTAAAAAAACGCTCTCTGCATCTAAGTGCAGGGAGCGTTTCGTATATCATCAAGCATGCTCGACGACGAAGTATTTTTTCTTTCCGCGACGTACGATCGTAAAGCGACCGATTGCATCAGCTTCCGTGATTTCTTTCGTTAAATCTTGCTCGCGTTCTCCGTTCAGGTAGATCGCACCGTTTGTTACGTCTTCACGTGCTTGACGTTTTGACGGACTGATCTTCGCCTCAACGAGAACGTCGACGAGGTTTGTCGCTTCACCGAGTGTAAAGCGTGGCATTCCTTTGAACGCATCTTCGATATCTTCGACTTGCAACGATTTAATATCTCCACTAAAGAGTGCCGTCGTAATACGTTGCGCTTGTGTCAGCCCTTCTTCACCATGGACGAGAACGGTCATCTCTTCTGCGAGACGACGTTGCGCGACACGCTTCTCTGGTGCTGCCTTGACTTCTTCTGCAAGCGCGTCGAGTTCTTCGTGCGTTAAGAACGTGAAGTATTTCAAGAACTTGATGACGTCAAGATCGTCAACGTTGAACCAGAATTGGTAGAACTCGTACGGTGACGTTTTGTCAGCGTCTAACCAAACCGCACCACCTGCTGTCTTACCGAACTTTTGACCGTCTGCTTTTGTAACGAGCGGTACCGTCAAACCGAATGCTTTTTCTTCATGACCGGCACGACGAATCAATTCCATCCCTGCTGTGATGTTCCCCCACTGGTCACTTCCTCCGACTTGAAGGCGGCATCCTTTGTCTTCGTAAAGTTTCAAGAAGTCAAACGATTGAAGTAACATGTATGAGAACTCAGTGAACGAGATTCCGTTTTGAAGTCGTGAGTCAACAGAGTCTTTCGCAAGCATGTAGCTGACCGGGAAGTGTTTTCCGATATCACGCAAGAAATCGATGATCGTCAAGTCTTTCGTCCAATCCAAGTTATTGGCGATCGTGACCGGGTTCTCTCCTTCAAGCGGTAAGAAACGCGACAGTTGATCTTTAATCCGGTTTGCAAATTCTTCAACGATATCCGATGTGTTCAATGAACGTTCCGTTGCGCGACCACTCGGGTCTCCAATCATTCCCGTCGCCCCACCGACGAGACCTACGACATGGTGACCTGCTTGTTGGAATCGTTTCAAGACTAAGATTGGCAACAAGTGTCCGATATGCAACGAATCCGCTGTTGGATCAAAGCCTGTGTAAAGCGTCGTTGGTGTCTCGAGTAATGTCTTAAGTCCTTCTTCATCCGTCATTTGGTTAATTAAACCGCGAAATTCTAAATCCTCTAATAACGTCATTGTGTCTCCTCCTAAAGTTCACTTTTAACAATAAAAAACCGTCCCTTCGTCTAAGACGAAGGGACGGAAGATTCCGTGGTACCACCCTGATTGCCCTTTACATAAAAGGACCACTTGGTTCGTTGATAACGGAACGGACCGCTTGATTTCTCAAGAAACTCCCGGAAGCGTAATTCGTAAGTTCACTGTGTCCTAGTTCGCAGCACCACTAGGTCTCTGTCACAGGGAGTGACTTACTACTGTATTCCGATCACTGTTTAACGTAATATATGAAAATAAGATGGTTTCATGATACGTCGAAGGCGAATCCGCTGTCAAGTCCGATTTCACTGGTGGATTTATGGTATAATACGTCTATCTGTGATTTAATATTAATTTACACCTAAGTTTAAGATGCAAAGGAGATCATTTATGCGCGAGAACTGGTTCAAGTTTTGGAATCACCCCCGGACGAAAGCCGTTCGGCACTGGTCGAATATCACATACGATGTTTCGTGGAACATCATTTTATTCCTCATCATAGCAGTCCTTCTCATCGGCAGCTTCTCTGTCGGAGCGGCTGGAGGATATTTCGCTTCCCTCGTCAAAGATACGAAAGCACCACCTTTGACTGAGATGAAACAAGAAGTGAACAGTTATGCGGTAACAAGTCAAATTTATTGGGGAAGTGGCGAAAAACTGACGAACATCTCAACGGATGAAGAACGTCAGCCGGTTGATATCAAGAATATCTCCCCTTATTTAATTGATGCGCTTCTATCAACGGAAGACGTAGATTTTTATCAACATGATGGAGTCGTTCCAAAAGCGACTTTACGAGCAGTCTTACAAGAATTGACGAATTCAGCGTCACGCACCGGCGGAAGTACGCTGACACAACAATTAATTAAAAACCAAATCCTGACGAACGAAGTTTCATTCGAACGGAAAGCAAAAGAGATCATCTTAGCGCTCCGCCTTGAAAATGCGATGTCAAAAGATGAAATTTTACAGGCATATTTGAATGTCGTCTCATTCGGACGAAATTCACTCGGGCGTAACATCGCTGGTATCGAAGCTGCCTCCCAAGGGGTCTTCAACAAATCAGCGAAAAAACTGACGTTACCACAAGCAGCTTTCCTCGCTGGTATTCCGAAAAACCCTTACTACTACACACCTTATCTACAGGGCGGTGTCGTCAAAAAGGACTTGACGCCAAGTGTCAATCGGATGAAGACCGTGTTGAAGCGAATGTATGTCGCAAAAAACATTACGAAAGAACAATATGAAAAAGCAATCAAACACGACATCACGAAAGACTTCGCGAAACAGTCGAAACGTTCGCGTGACACGTATCCGTATGTCTATGATTTAGCAGAACGTGAAGCGACGAAGATCATGACGAAGTACTTGATGAAACAAGATGGTGTGAAAGAAGAAGAAGTCAAACCGTCTGAACTGGCAGAAGTCCGGGCAAACTATCAAGATCAAGCACTGGTTGCACTCCGTCAAGGTGGATACAAAGTTCATATGACGCTAGATAAAAAAATTCATGAATCGATGCAACAACCTGCGAAGAACAACGGGAACTTCCCTGGCGGCATGCAGTACAAACAAGTCGTGGATCCAAAAACGAAAAAAACCGTTTCGAAACAAGATCCAGAAGAGACAGCTGCGGTCATGGTTCAGAATGAGACGGGTCGTATTCTCGGATTCGTTGGTGGACGTTACCTTGATGGAAAAGCCGATGATTTCAACCGAGCATTCCAAGCGAAACGTCAAATCGGGTCAACGGCAAAACCAATTCTCGTCTATTCGAACGGGATTGAAAATCGTTTAATCACTCCGGCATCTACCGTCAATGATGAAGAGTACTACTATCAGACCGTACCACGTCAACCAGGCGATCGTCCGATCAAGAACGAAGGTGGACGTTATCGTGGAAACGTGACGGTTCGTACAGCACTTGAACTCTCATTGAACGTACCTGCCGTTAAGATTTACGAGAAGATGAACATGTCGAACTCGATTCAAAAACTCGTCGATATGGGTGTTGAAGTACCGGATGCGATTCGTTATGCCCCTTCAGCAGCACTCGGAACGATGGAGATCACACCTGTCGAACTTGCCGGTGCTTACGCGACACTCGCCAACTATGGTGAATTCGTGCAACCATACGTCATTTCGAAAATCACGAAAGACGGAAAAGATATCTATAAAGCAAAACCGAAGAAAAAACGAATTTATGAACCACGAACAGCTTACCTGACGCTTGATATGATGCGTGGCGTCTTCTCAAAAGGTACAGCAACGTTTGCAAAAAGTCGATTAAACGTTCCTGGAGATTGGGCTGGTAAGACAGGTACGACGAACGATGTTAAAGACTCTTACCTTGTCGGTTCCACTCCTGGTGTAACGCTTGCCGTTTGGACAGGACACGATCAGAACAACTCGCTCATCGGTCCAACGACGTATTACCAACGAACACAAACGCTGTGGTCACAAATGGCGAATGCGACGTATGCCGCGAACAGTAGCTACTTCAAATCCGGTGCCCGCTTCACGCAACCATCTTCTGTAACAGCAAACGACTTTAAAAACAGTGGTCGCTTCAAAGAAGAAGATAAGAAGAAAAAAGCGGAAGAAGCAAAGAAAAAAGCCGAAGCGAAGAAAAAGAAAGAAGCAGAAGAAAAGAAAAAAGAAGCGGACGCACAGAAGAAAGAAGAGCAACAAAAAGAACAAGATCAGGCTAAAGAAAAAGCTGAAGCTGATGCCAAGAAAAAAGCAGCCGACGACGCAAAACGTGCTGCCGACGCAAAAGCAAAAGCCGAAGCAGAGGCAAAAAAGAAAGCGGAAGCGGACGCTAAGCAAAAAGAAGCTGATGCTAAGAAGAAAGAAGCAGAGGCAAAGAAACAACAAGAACAACAGAAGAAACAAGATGAAAAGAAAAACGATGCTGCTTCTGAAAACTAACAAAAAGGATGAATCACCTGTCACGGTGATTCATCCTTTTTTCGTTCAATCTTCCATCGTCGACAGATCGCCTGTTTCAAGATTCAACTCCCACGCTTTCAGAACACGGCGCATGATTTTACCACTTCGTGTCTTCGGCAACTTATCTCGGAAATCGATTTCTCTCGGTGCTGCGTGAGCAGCAAGCCCCTCTTTAACGAATGCTTGGATTTCTTGTTTTAGCTCATCCGTTGGCTCGTAACCATCACGCAAGGCAATGAATGCCTTGATGATTTCACCGCGGACTGGATCTGGTTTCCCGATGACACCAGCTTCCGCGACAGCTGGATGCTCGACGAGACGACTTTCGACTTCAAACGGACCAACCCGTTCTCCAGCCGTCATGATGACGTCATCGACACGTCCTTGGAACCAGAAGTAACCTTCGTCATCCATATAGGCAGAATCCCCTGAGACATACCATCCTTTAAAGAAATACGATTCATATTTCTGCGGATTGTTCCAAATTTGACGCATCATCGATGGCCATGGTGTTTTTAAAGCAAGGTTCCCCATTCGGAATGGCGGTAACTCATTTCCTTGATCATCAATGATCGCAGCCTGAGTTCCTGGAATCGGTTTCCCCATCGATCCCGGTTTGATGTCCATCGACTTGTAGTTACAAATCATCATCGCGCCTGTCTCCGTCATCCACCATGTATCATGAATCCGTTGATCAAAGGCTTCTTTCCCCCAACGAATGACTTCTGGGTTCAACGGTTCGCCGACAGACAATACATGACGAAGACTTGAGAGATCATGATGATTTGCAACATCCGCTCCTGCTCCCATCAACATCCGGAAAGCCGTTGGTGCGCTATACCAGACCGTTACCTTGTACTTCTCGATGACACTGTACCAGAAATCCGGATTGAAGCGTCCACCGACGACGATGTTCGTCGCGCCATTCAAGAATGGTGCGAAGATACCGTAACTTGTTCCTGTGACCCACCCCGGGTCAGCCGTACACCAGTAGACATCATCTTCTTGGAGATCAAGTACCCAGCGACCTGTCATTAAGTGCTGAATCATCGCATTTTGAACGTGGAGCACACCTTTCGGCTTCCCTGTCGATCCTGAAGTGTAGTGCAGGATCAATCCGTCTTCACGATCTAACCAGACCGGTTCGAATACATCGGATGCTTGCTCGAACGCTTTGCGGAAATCGAGTAATGTGTCCGATTCTTCGACATCTTCGTCGACAAGTACTACCTTTTCAAGTGATTCCAGTTCCCCAACTGGAACACGTGGGAGCAGTGCCTTCGTCGTCACGAGTAACTTCGCTTCAGAATCAAGCAGGCGATCACGGACCGCTTGTTCCATGAATGCTTCAAATAACGGACCGACGATTGCGCCTACTTTCAGTGCGCCAAGCAAGGCAAAATACAATTCCGGTGAACGTGGCATGAAGATGAAAATACGGTCACCCGTTTTGACCCCTGCATCGACTAATACGTTTGCCGCTTTATTCGTCAATCGTTTCATATCTGCATATGTGAATCGTTGTTCCGTCGTTCCATCGAAATAGATCAGCGCATCCTTGTTCGCTCGCTCGCCTTCTGCGTGGCGGTCGATTGCTTCATGAGCCATGTTGACTTTCCCCGTTGTCGCCCATGAAAAGTACTGCTCAGCATCTTTCCAGTCGTACGTGTTTGCTTCATCATACTCTGCTAACCAATGCTTCCCCGGAAGCGCTTTCAAAACTTTCATGTCTCGTTCCTCCCCTTCTATGTTTTCCTCTTTATTATAAGCTAGTTATCCGTCAGTTCAATCCATTTGCCGTCAATTTGTTAAAAAATCCCTCTCTTTGCTCAAGCGCTTTCGTCTATAATGAATAGGAAGGTGGTGACGCTTACATGTTTGAAAAACAATTCAATCATCGGACGCACGAAACATCACTCGGTCCTGTCGACATCGAAGGTCCCGTACCGAGTCAAACACTAGCAACGTATACACTCGATTCAGGGTTGACGGCTTTTCGTCCACCCGCTGAACAACATCAAGCGCTCGTTGAGATTGCGGATCTTGAAGAAGGACGGATCATCGTCGCTCGTCAAGGAACGGAAATCATCGGTTATGTGACTTACTTATACCCTGATCCCTATGAAACGTGGAGTGAAGGAAACAATCCGTACATCCTGGAACTCGGAGCGATTGAAGTCTCCTCTCGGTTCCGCGGACAACAGATCGGTAAAAAATTACTTGAAATCTCCATGCTGGACCCCGCCATGGAACACTATTTGATTTTAACGACTGAATATTATTGGCATTGGGACCTAAAAGGGAGCGGACTATCGGTCTGGGATTACCGGAAGATCATGGAGAAGATGATGAACCATGGTGGTCTCGTCTTCTTCCCGACCGACGATCCGGAAATCGCCTCCCATCCTGCCAACTGCCTGATGGCGCGTATCGGAAAACACGTCTCACCTGAAGTCGTCGCTCATTTTGATGCGCTACGCTTGAGAAGACGTTTCATGTATGACTGAGCTCGAGGAGGAATCGTCATGTTAATCGAACAAATCATGAATACGACGTGCATCACGATGCAACCGACGAATTCCATCGCGCATGCGGTTGAACTCATGCAACGTCATCAGATTCGTCATATTCTCGTCGTCAATGCCCGTCATGAACTCGTCGGTCTTGTCGGACTAAAGGAAATTCAAAGCGCAAGTAGCATCTTTCATCCTGATACGGCAAAACAAGACCTACAGTATCCGGTCTCAAGCATCATGATTGAAAGTCCTGTCACGGCCCACCCGCTCGATTTTCTCGAAGATGCGGCTGTGCTGTTTTATGAATATCGATTGACGTGTCTGCCAATCGTCCGTGGTCGACGTCTTGTCGGTGTCGTCACGGAAACGGATTTGTTACGGACATTCGTTCAATTGACGGGTGCACTCGAACCAAGTTCTCAAATCGAAATCCGTGTTGAAAACACTGCTGGAACATTAGCAAAAATTGCCGCACTGCTTGCCAAAACGAATATCAATATCTTAAATGTACTCGTGTATCCAACAGACGATCCGTATGTCCGGATCGTTGCGTTTCGTGTCCAGACGATGAATCCGATTCGGATCATCGACAAGTTGCGCAAAGAAGGATTCGATGTACTTGGACCGGATGTGAGCAGATGAAGGATTTTGCCTATCTGTACAGTCCTGAAGAAGCAACTTATCGGTTTTCGGAGACACATCCATTCAATCCGATTCGTCTCGAATTAACCGTTTCCTTACTTGAAGCGATGCATCAATTAGATGATATTCCTTGTATCGCGCCGCGTCATGCGACCGATGAAGAACTGGCACTCGTTCATGATCAGGATTATATTGCTGCAGTCAAAGCAGCCGGGACCGGTGCATTAACGCCACTTAAAGCCCAAATGTATGGGTTAGGAACAGAAGATACACCTTTGTTCCAGGGGATGCATTCGGGCGCTTCTCTCCTTGTCGGCGGCACGATCGAAGCATGTGATCTCGTCTTATCTGGTCAATATAAACGAACCTTTCATATCGGTGGTGGATTGCATCACGGATTCCGAGGACGTGCCTCTGGTTTTTGTGTCTATAACGATACCGCTGTCGCCATGGCAGCCATGATTGAAAAATATCACTGTAAAATTCTTTATGTCGATACGGACGCCCATCATGGCGATGGGGTGCAATGGGCCTTTTATAATCGAAAGGACGTCATGACGTTATCGCTCCACGAAACAGGTCGCTATTTGTTTCCAGGAACGGGAATGGTGACGGAACGGGGATCTGAAGAAGGGTATGGATTTAGTTGGAACGTGCCACTGGACGCCTTTACGGAAGATGATTCGTTTTTACTCGCGTATGAGACGGCACTCTTTGAAGCCTGTGAATTGTTCCAACCGGATCTCATCATTACGCAAAATGGTGCCGATGCACACGCGCTTGATCCATTGACTCATCTATCCTTAACGATGAAAAGTTATGAACAGATACCTCAAATCGCCGTCGCTGCAGCAAATAAATATACGAATGGAAAAATCGTTGCTTTAGGAGGCGGTGGCTATGACTGGTATCGTGTCGTTCCCCGCGCGTGGAGTCAAGTTTTTGCTGCCATGACCGGACAAGCTCCATTCCATGGAGAGATTCCTATTTCATGGCAAGAACGTTGGAGTGGAGAAGAAACACCCCCGCCAACACACTGGCAGGATCCAACGCCACTCTACCCGGCCATTCCGCGACGACCTGAAATCGAAGAAAAAAATTGGGAAACCGTCAAACGATTGATTTGGCCGTTCGTTAGCGATGAGCGTAAGAGACAATTGACTACGACTTCTCCCTACTCCGTTGATTAATTGACTTTGTATCTTCACATTTATTTCGTTCGGAGTTCACAACTTGTTGCTATACTAATTATGGAATTTTTACTTAGTAAATGAATAATAGTTGGGGGAATCATCATGAAAAAGGCATGGCTTTATTCCGGTCTTATTCTGTCGACGGGGATCGTACTCGCAGGGTGTGGCAATGAAAAACAGGCAATGGATCACGATAACATGCAAGGGTCAGGAAAACCGACGGTCGAAGTCAACGTCAATGTTCCAGCTAAAACAATGGAAGAACATAAAGTTGTTTTTAAAGCGTCAGCTGTCGAACAAAAGAAACCAGTTAACCTTGAAGACGTGACATTTGAAGTGTGGGAAGCCGGAAAACAAGATGGTGCCCATCAAAAGTTCAAGGCAACCTTGAAAAAGACAGGTTCTTATCAAGCGGAAGCAAAACTTGCTGAAGGGGAATATGAAGGACTGTATCATATCAATGATAAAAAAGGACTCCATCATATGGATAAGATCTCATTCGTCGTCATGGATCATTCACATGAAAAAGAGGAAGCATCGCACGAGCATGGACATGATCACGAAGCCGTCGACGGTCTGTCTGTCCATTACATGGGCGCAACAAAAGCGAAAGCTGGTGCTGAACTCCCCGTCTCCTTTCATGTTTTCCTTGATGGGAAACCGCTAAAGGCGAACGTACAAGTGGAAGTCATTGAAACCGGCATGGAAAAGCATACCTATGTTCCTTTAGAAAAAAAGGGTGATGCGTACAGCGGGAAAGTGACATTGACTGCACCTGGTCAGACGACGGTTCGACTCCATGTCGAAAATGATCAACTTCACCATCATCAAGATGAACTTATTACCGTCGCAAAATAAAAAAACGTCTCTTTTTTCAAGCAGCTTGCTTGAGAGAAGAGACGTTTTTTCGATTAAGGGCGTGTCGAATCCCGTTGTTCGATTCGGTGTGGTAATGTAACATCGTTCGTTTCAATTTCTTCTTTGTTCAAGATTTTCGTCAATAGACGCATCGAGACTGCTCCGATATCATACATCGGTTGAACGACAGTCGTCAGTTTCGGACGAATCATCGTCGCAAGACGTGTGTTATCGTGTCCGATGACTTCGAAGTCTTCCGGTACACGGTGTCCCGCATCCTGTAAGGCATGGATAACACCAAGAGCCATCTCATCCGTTCCAGCAAAAATCGCGCGTGGGCAATCTTCTCCAAGTTCAAGCAATTGATTCATCGCCTTCATGCCTGAATCATACGTATAGTTTCCAAGGACGACATTTTGCTCGTTAAACGGAAGATTTGCTTCTTCAAGTGCTCGGCGATAACCCGCAAATTTCTTTTCACCATTGATTTGCTGTTCGAGTGGTCCAGTGATGAACCCGATCCGTTCATGTCCACGGTCGATCAAAGACTTCACAGCATCGTGCGCAGCACTCTCATAGTCGATGTTGACGGCAGGAAGATCATAATCTTGATTCAACGTTGCAGCAAGAACGATCGGTACCGGTGATGTTTTAAACTCACGAACGAGATCCTCATGCAGATGTCCGCCCATGAAGATGATTCCATCCACCTGTTTCCCAAGTAATGTATTGAGCAAATGAATCTCTTTTTCCCGGTTTTGGTCGGAGTTACACAAAATGATGTTGTATTTATACATTGTCGCGACATCTTCAATTCCGCGTGCTAAATCCGCAAAGAAGATGTTCGAGATATCGGGCACGATGACACCGACCGTCGTTGTTTTTTTACTTGCCAGTCCACGGGCAACAGCATTCGGACGATAACCAAGCTGTTCGATTGCGTCTTGGACCTTTTTTCGTGTGGATGGTTTAACATTCGGGTTTCCGTTGACGACACGCGATACGGTCGCCATCGAAACAGCAGCCTCTCGCGCGACATCGTAAATCGTAATATTACTATTCAAAACAAATTCCTCCTTTAGTATGATCCATCTCAAGTGTTTTCATTTCGTTTTCATTTTTAGGCAACACGAAAGGAAGACAGGAAAAGATAGTTTTCTTTTCCCATTCTTCCTTCATTGTAAAACGTTTTCATTCGCTTTAGGTTACCCTTTTTCGGAAATCATTGAACGTTTAGTGCCGGAAAGGTAGTCGTCAAGTTTTCGATGAACGTATCGAATTCTTGGAAATCGAGTTGTTGGTTCGCATCAGACAACGCAAGTGCTGGGAACGGATGGACTTCGACCATGACAGCGTCTGCTCCAATCGCGTATGCCGCTTTTGCTGTTGGTAAGAGTAAATCCTTACGTCCTGTCGAGTGCGTGACATCGACCATGACAGGAAGATGCGTTTCTTGCTTCAGAATCGGAACTGCTGAGATATCAAGCGTGTTCCGTGTTGCACGCTCGTACGTCCGGATACCACGCTCACACAAGATGACTTGATCGTTACCACTTGCCATGATGTACTCAGCCGCGTACATGAATTCCTCGAGCGTTGCAGAAAGACCTCGTTTTAAAAGAACCGGTTTATTCGTACGACCGACTTCTTTGAGTAAATCGAAGTTTTGCATGTTGCGTGCGCCGACCTGGATGATGTCGACATATGGTAAAGCAGATTCAACGGCGCTCGGTGTCATGATTTCAGTGATGACATGCAAACCGTGCGCGTCGGCTGCTTTTTTCAACATTTTTAGACCCTCGAGTCCTAGACCTTGGAAGTCGTAAGGCGATGTACGTGGTTTGTACGCTCCGCCTCGCATGAACTTCACGCCATGTTTCGCGAGCTGTTCCGCGACCTCAAATACTTGTTCTTCGCTCTCGACCGCACACGGTCCAGCGATCAATTGTTGCGAACCGTCTCCGATGACGGCATCTCCGATCCGGATGATCGTATTCGTCGGTTTTTGTTTCCGTGATACGAGTAATTTCCGAGTCCGATCTTCTCCTTGTAATTCGAGAGAAGCTTTGAAAATTTCTTTAAATACATGCTGAAGGCGTCCTGTTTCAAAAGGTCCATGGTTATTAGCGGCAATTGATTCGAGCATTTGACGTTCTCGAACAGGGTCGTATCGATCTAGCCCTTGTGCTCGTTTGACTTTTCCGATTTCGACGGCAATTTGACCACGTCGGTTCATCAATTCCAATAATTCTGCATTCACTAAATCGAGTTCATCACGTAATCTTTTTAATTCTGCATGTTGATCCATGTCCTACCACTCCCTAATCAGCATATAGCTCGTAATAGCAACTAATTATAGCGAACTCTTTCCCTGTTGTACATAAAGAAGCTGCATGATTTCTTAAAATATGAAAATAAATTACGTTTTTTCATATAATTTTTTTATGTTTTCTCTATAAGGAAACATAGAAAAAGAGCCCTCATGATGAGAGCTCCTCATTTATTGATTATTTCTTATGATTCACATCAGACTGCGGATCATTGTCTTCATCTTGTTCGTCTGCTAACTGTTCACGTAACTCCGAAAGTTCAACGACCGTCTCCGTGTCGATTTCTTCTGCCACTGACGCCCCATCGACTTCGTCGCCAATTTCACGTTCGATGTCACGTACCAGTTGTTCTGCTTCTGCGAGAGCAGCATCAATGCTTGCCTGATCCTTCTCAAAGCCCGCATATTGTGCCGCTTCTTGAACCGTTGGATTATTCTTTGCTTTTTCAATGACAGGTGCTGCTTTATCTTTTGCTAGTTGAATCCACTCACCTACGAGTGGTTCTGCTTTTTCGCGAACGACTTGTGTCTGTTCCGTCAAACGTTGACGCGCAGGCGCTGTACGCTCATCGATCATGTCGCGCATCTCGCGACCTGATTTCGGGCTAGAAAGGAGCGCTGCCGCAGCACCGATCAATCCACCAACGATGATTCCGGCAAGGAAGCCTCCTCCTTTAGAAGAATCTTGTGCTTGATATGGGTGTTGTTTCGTCATGATTTACGATCTCCCTTCAACTCATCTGGAATGCTTTCGACGTCTGGTACAGATACGACTTCCGGTGTGACCGGCGCCTCTGCCTTTTTCCGGAATCGACGACGTGTTTTTTTCTCAACCGTCGTCGTTGCCGTCGAATGATTTTGAACCGTAGTTTCTGCCGGTTTATTTTTCTTAAATAACTCTACAGCGACTGAGCCCCAACGGACTGCTTGCGCAATCTGTTCTTTATTCGTATCCGCCGCACCAGCAACCGTATCGGATACTGTTCGGACAGAATCTGTCACTTTGTTTAAAGACGTACCGAGTTCTTCGATCGAGTTTGCGACAGGTGCAAGCAATTCTGTTTTTTCTTCAATCGTATCTACCAGACGATTCGTCTTATGTAACAACGCTGTCGTCTCCATCATGATACCGTCTAATTGACGTTCAAGTCCTGCTGTCGTGTTGGCTACATTGTTGAGCGTCTTACTCGCAGCACCTAATACACGGGCAAGGAAAATGACGAGCACTACGAATGCGATCGCAGCGACTAATCCGGCGATTCCGCCTAATGTGATTTCCATGGTTCTGGCCTCCAATTTTTTTGCATAGTCTTTTATTGTTAGTTCGACGTGCAGCAAGTCGTTCCTGCTACTCCAAATGGTTTATTTCCGTTACAATGATAATTGAAACCTATATCATCCATTTCGAGGGGGAAATTTCATGCGTGACCCACGTCTTACTCAACTGGCAACGAATCTCATTAACTATTCGGTTGCCCTTGAACCTGGTGAAAAAGTATTGATTGAAAACTTCGGCATCGAACGCGAACTGGTCGAGGCACTCGTTGAAGCTGCCTACGCGGCTGGCGGTCATCCGTTCGTCTTACTTAAGGATAATCGTATCCTACGAAAATTATACCGAAATGCTTCAGAAGAGCAACTCCAATTGATGGCAGACATTGAACGCAAGCAGATGCAAGCGATGGACGCATACATCGGACTACGTGCTGGTGATAACATCAATGAATTATCAGATGTGCCGGCTGAACAAATGAAACTGTACGGTCAAACGATCGGTAAGATGCACACACAAGATCGTGTCAAAGGAACGAAATGGGTCGTCCTTCGTTTCCCGACTGCATCGATGGCACAACTTGCCAACCAATCGACAGAAGCATTCGAAGACTTCTACTTTGATGTCTGTACGCTTGATTATGAAAAAATGGGTCAAGCGATGGAACCACTCGTCGACTTGATGAACCGGACGGATCGCGTTCGCCTCGTCGGACCAGGAACGGATCTAACGTTTTCGATCAAAGACATCCCAGCCATCAAATGCGCTGGAAACGCCAACATTCCAGACGGCGAAGTCTTTACGGCACCGGTCAAGGATTCGGTCAACGGTGTCATCTCATATAACACACCATCTCCGTATCAAGGGTTCACCTTTGAAAACGTCAAACTGACGTTCAAAGACGGTAAAATCGTAGAAGCGACGGCAAACGATACAGATCGAATCAACCAAGTCTTCGATACAGATGCTGGTTCTCGTTTCGTCGGCGAATTCGCGATCGGTGTCAATCCATTCATCCAGCATCCGATGAAGGATATCTTGTTTGATGAAAAGATCGATGGCAGCTTCCACTTCACACCAGGTCAAGCTTACGAAGAAGCTTACAACGGTAATGACTCATCCGTTCACTGGGATCTCGTTAACATCCAACGTCCTGATTACGGTGGTGGAGAAATCTGGTTCGACGACGTATTGATCCGCAAAGACGGTCGTTTCGTCCTTCCAGAACTCGAAGTCCTCAATCCTGAAAACTTGAAATAAGAAAAAGCGGATGGCTGATCCTTTACAGGACCGGGTCATCCGTTTTCTTTAACTTATTTTTTCAATGTCGCACGAAGCATCCAAATTTGTTTTTCGATTTCCTTCGCTTGACCAAGCAGATCATCTTCAACCGTCACGTCTTGTGCCTCAAGATGTTCAATCGCATCGAGCATCTCTTTTCGGACTTGTTGGAAGTCTTTGATGACGGAATCAATCATTTCATCTGCCGATAACCCCGATTTCGCTTCTTCAAGCGTCGTTTGCTCTAAATACTCTTTCAGTGTCGCAGAAGGTGTTCCGTTATTCATTAGGAGACGTTCCGCAACGACATCATATTGTTCAGACACCCATGTATACAGTTCTTCGAGCTTCTCGTGAAGTGTTAAGAAATCTGGTCCTTTAATGTACCAATGATAATTGTGGAGTTTAACGAACAGTACTCCATAGTTTGCTACCTGTTGATTTAAAGCTGATTTTGCATGATTACTAATCATCTGACATTCCCCTTTCCTGATTTCAAATGACGTCCTACTTCATCTTTATCCTTAAATAACAAAGGATAAACATCATTTTCAGGAAGAGTCATTCAACGAGGGCGTTTTAGACCTTTCAACATGTAGCCACCTTTAAAGTCGACGGAATCAAAGGCAACGAGGAAGGCCTTTGGCTCGTATTCCTCAACGAGATTACGTAACACTTTCATACGTGTTCGGGCTGCAAGAACATCTAACCGGTAACGGACACCGTCGCGTCCTTGTCCTTGATAATGTGTCACACCAAATCCATTATCGCGAATGACTTGAATCAGTTCCGCTGGAAATTCTTGCGTATGCACTTGAATCATATTGTAACCGATGGCGAGTTTTCGTTCGACATATCCACCGACGAGTATTCCTAGACCAAATCCAAGCGCATAAACGACCATACCGAGTGTCGTTAAGTCTTGGAACACGATTCCTAGTGCAAAAATGTAAATTAATGTTTCAACCGTTCCAAATAATCCGGCGATGACGGTCCGCCCTTTGACGAGCATGATCGTCCGTAATGTCAATACAGGAACGTAAATCAACTGGAGCAATAAGATGAGTAAAATCTGTCCCATGGTGTCTTTCCTTTCTGTTAATAACTTCAACACATACACACTATTTCAAACTTTATTTCAAGATGCAATCCTATTTTAGATTTTCCTCATCGGTTTTTTGAAATTATTATCATAATTCAAAATTACGACAAAAAAAGTGCCACTCCAGTCGAGTGACACTTTTTGATCTGTTATTTATTTTACACTTTGGTATTGGTGCTGGTACGTTTGGATATCGCCTGCTCCCATGAACAGAAGCACAGCATTTTCATGCTGACGTAGGACAGAAACGTTGTCGCGTGTCAGAATAGAAGCTTGCGGAATCTTCTCTTGTAAATCTTCGACGCGAACTTGCCCTTCCTGCTCACGTGCCGATCCAAAGATTTCGCATAGATATGTCGCATCTGCTTCACGTAAAGAAGTCGCGAAATCATCCATGAATGATTTTAAGCGTGTGTACGTATGCGGTTGGAAAATCGCAATGACTTCACGGTCCGGATATTTCTTTCGTGCCGACTCAATCGTTGCGCTGATTTCCTTCGGATGGTGCGCGTAATCATCTACTAGGATTTGTGTGCCGAATTCCGACTCACTAAAGCGGCGTTTCACACCACCAAATGTGGCTAAACGTTCAGCAACGTCGTCTTTGCTCAATCCTTCGTACTGACAGATCGCAATGACAGAAAGTGCATTCAAGACATGATGACGACCGAATCCTGGAATGAGGAACGTGCCGTAGAAATCATCACGTAAATAGACATCAAATGATGTACCGTCTGGCGTTGACGTCGCGTTTTCTGCGCGGAAATCATTGTTTTCTCCAAATCCATAATAGAGAACAGGTACATTCGCTTGAATGTTTTGAAGATGCTCATCATCTCCACAAGCAACGATCGCTTGCTTAACCTGCATCGCCATCTCTTGGAATGCCGAAACGACGTCATCGATTCCTGTGAAATAATCCGAATGATCGAAGTCGATATTCGTCATGATAGCGTAGTCCGGCTTGTAATATAAGAAGTGACGTTTGTATTCACATGCCTCGAAGACAAATGCCTTCGCATCCTCTACACCTGCTCCTGTACCGTCTCCGATCAAGAAAGCCGTTGGTGTGATTCCACTTAAGACGTGTGAAAGCAAACCTGTCGTCGACGTTTTTCCGTGTGAGCCTGTAATGGCGACTGAACGATATTCATTTGCTAAGTGTCCTAAGAAATCGTAATAATGATGGATGGTTAAACCAAGTTCATTTGCCCGTGCGATTTCTGGATGATCATCCCCAAAGGCATTCCCTTGGATGATGACGTAGTCTTCTTTGATGTTATCCGCATTGAACGGGAAAAATGGAATTCCCTTAGCTCGTAACGCGTCTTCAGTAAAAATGTGCTTTTCGATGTCTGAACCTTGTACCTCATGATTCATCTCATGTAGTACTTGGGCGAGCGCACTCATCCCCGTTCCTTTGATTCCAACAAAATGATACTTTGTCATATAAAAGCCCTCCAATTCACGTTCCGGTCCGTACCATCGGGCTCGGGTACAAAACCTGTACCATTATAGCAAACCGATTTATTTTTTACCATGTAAATTATTTTGCTCGCGACGTGCGCGATACATCGCCATCAAGTCTTTCGTTGTCATGACGACGTTGACAGGCGGTCCGACCGGTTTTTTCACTTCCGACTGAACAGGCTTATCCCCCTCGGTAACAGATGAATCTTGATCTACTTCAATAGCAGATGTATCAAGAATCGGTTCGAAGCTCTCCAATTGTTGCTCAGCTTCTTTTTCATCAGCAGACGCTTCATTTGATGTCTCTGTCGTAATAGCTGATTGTTCCATCGTCTCACTGCTGGAAGATGTTTCAGTTACGTCCGTTTCTTCTACTTCCGTTACGGTCGGCACTTCTTCTCTCACGAGTTCTTCACTTGTGTGAGGTTCCGGTACGAGTAATTCGACGTCCGTCACCGGTACAAGACCAGCATCTGCTTCCGCTTCGTCTAATACGACTTCTGGCGCGATCAGTTCTTGATCCGTCAAAGCAACCTCATCGGTATTTCCCTCTTCCACTGATTCCGAAACCTGTTCACTCGTTTCCGTTTCTTCCGTAGCTTTTACGGTTTCCGATGCAGATTGCTTCGGACGTTGGAATCCATAAATCGGTGAAGGAACATCCGTTAAAACGAAGCGATCTTCACGCTCCTCTTTTTTCGGACGTTCTACCGGCTTTGTCTCACGTTCCCCTGCAAGCTCTCGACGAATCCGGGCAGCCTGCTCTTTTAGTGACTGTTCATAACGATTACTCATACGTTCACCCCTCCATCTTGTTAAAAAATCGGTCGAATCATCGACCGATTGAGAATGCTTCCCCTACTGCTTTTGTATCATCGAGTACAAGAATCCCTTTTTCTTGTGGTGCATCGACAAGTCCGAGCTCACGCGCTGAGCAGAGCATACCGCTTGATGGTACGCCGCGTAACGCCGAAGGACGGATGATTAACCCAGACGGCATGACCGCTCCTGGTTTAGCAACGACTACTTTTTGACCCGCCGCTACATTCGGTGCTCCACAAACGATTTGTAAAGTTCCGTTATCTACTTCTACCTGACAGACCGATAATTTATCAGCATCCGGATGCTTCTCGCAAGAAGCAACGAACCCAACAACGAATTTCGGAGAATAATCCACTTGTTCGAGTGACAATTTGATATCTCGACTCGCCAGTTCCTTTTGGATGCGTGTTGCCAATTCTTCCGTCAATTCAACCGGTCCTTGTGTCTCGATTGTAAATGTAGTCGAAGCATCAAACAGGTTGTAACCGACGACACGATCACCACGCTTGATTGTTGCTACGTCTCCTTCACGAGTCGCTGTCACTTCCGCACGTGGTGCGTCTTCCAAAATGATCATTAAGACGTCGCCGACGCCCTCTTTATTATAAAACACATTCATTCAATCCATGACTCCCTTCCGTCTTTCTCACAATGCCTATTGTATCAGATTCTTCACTCTTTCGGCTGCTTGTTTTTCGCAAGGACGAAGACCGGCTCCAGATTACCATCTTCATATAAGAATGGTAATGCCGTGACCGGGACACGACCGTTCGAGAAGAAGTCAAACATCAGTTGCTGTAAGACATCATATCCGGCATCATTCCGAATATCAGCGAAAATCAGGACATCCTGATGCGGAATCCCGACAGCGAATTCTCCTTCGATTTGCGCCGCATAATCGGCTAATAACGTCTTGTTCAAAACACGACTCGCCTCGTATCCGTCACCGAGACTCAAGAAATAAAAGATATTCCCTGCGACTTCATCTTGTTTAAATGGCGCATCAAGCGATTTAACATTAAAACGCGCTGCTTCTGATAACTGTTCAGCTGTCCACTCTGCAGATGCCAGTAACTCCTCATCAATCAAACGATACGTCGCTCCTAAATCGAGTGCGTACATGATTTTCGTCTCACCTGTATGTGGTGTACTGACAAGCGTCTTCCCTTCTTTTGTCGTATCGGCAAACGATTTAGCACGAATGACAGGAAAGATTTTTTGCTCTTGTCCAACGAGTGAGATTTGATCCGTTTGTCCGAGTACAGCACGGATATATTCGATCGTCTCTTCGACTGCGATGACACCTCTTCGTTTTGCTTTTGCGACAAGCGGATTCAATCCGACATCAACGCCTGATTTATCGTGCTTTCGCTCAATTCGTAATACAGACTTTTCACGATCGAAATATGTCGTGTACCCTTCTTCTTCAAATGTTTGTGTCATCATTCTTCGGATTTGTTGTAGTTCCATTCGAATTCATCCTTTCTATCATGAAAAAAAGCGAGTCAGCGCTCGCTTTTTTCTTAAACCGTCTCTAAAAATGCTGTCACCTGTTCTGGTGTCTTGCGCTCTTTCCCGACATAACGCCCTGTCTCTTCTCCATCGCGGAACGAAACAAAGCTTGGAATTCCGAAGATGTCCATTTCCTGGGCAATTTCAATATGATCGTCGCGATCGACGTAGTAAAACTCGAAGCCGTTAAATGTTTGCTCGATTTCCGGCATGAACGGATCTAAGAAGCGGCAATCCGGACACCAGTTTGCTGAGAATAAAAAGACGGCATTTCCTTGTTTTGCTGTATCGAATTCTTGTTTGGATTGTAATGTTTTCATGATGATTTCCTCCTTTGATTTCCCTAGAAGTCATTGCCCTCATCATAGCATATTCAATTGTGGCTGTGCGTTTTCGTGCTTGGTTTGCTATACTGCAACTAGAAAACACCTGGAAAGGACTTCACTATGGCAGATCAACCAATCAAACATCCGTTCGAACGCTTCGTCGGCTTCGTCGGCATGACAAGTTGTTTACGTTACGGCTATTCTTTCATCGATTCCGAACGGAGCTTACCGGAAATCTTTTTGTATTTGGTCGTCGGTTTTGCGATCATCATTTTACTTGAAGCACTCGGAAAACGACTCGCTCGAAAATTACCCGTCGTACGCATGCGGTATTTGACTCCACTTTATCTCATTTATCTCTACGTTTTCTTTACGAGTTTTTATTCAAGTTCATTTGGATTCTCTTTATGAAAAAAGCTGATTCAAAAAGTCATATGCTTGTTCGTCCACCATCCGGTCAAACAGGCATATCCTTTAGAATCAGCTTTTTGTACTTAATATTCGATTTTTAAGTCGCCATCTTGAATTCGCCCAAAGCGTCGTAAGACACGATAGATGAAATAACTGATGATACCAGGCGCAAGGAAACAGAGGACAGCAACTGCTAAATAATACTCCATTTCGAACCCCATCGTTTTTAATAACATCAACGGACCAACGAATCCGCTCGTACCCATACCGGAACCTTCTGGATTGCTCTCAAGCATTAACAGAACAGTCGCGAATGGCGCTAGTATAGCACCGGCTACCGTCGGTGGTAGAAGAATCCAAGGATTTCGAATGATATTCCCTACTTGTAACATCGATGTTCCAATCCCTTGAGCAACCACACCACCGATTCCGTTATCACGGTAACTGATGACGCCAAATCCAATCATCTGTGCCGCACAACCGATCGTCGCCGCCCCTGCAGCAAGTCCATCCAAACCAAGCATGATTCCAAGCGCAGCACTCGAAATCGGCGCTGTCAATGCAAGACCCATGACGGTAGCAACGAAAATTCCCATGAATAATGGTTCGCGTTCCGTTCCCCAACGAATCAACTCGCCCAGATCTGTCATGCCTTTTCCAATCCACTTCCCTGCGTAACGTCCGGCAACGAATCCAGCTAGTAACGTAACGAACGGCGTCAATAAAATATCAAGTCGCGTCGTCTTTGAAACGAGTTTTCCGATCTCTGTCGCAAGAAGCGTTGCAATGTAACTACCTGCTGGTCCTCCTGCTTCATATCCGAACGCACCAACGGCAACTGCCGCAAACAAGATAAGCGGTGGTGCCTCAAGTGCAAACGCTACAGCCACACCGATTGCTGGTCCAGTCAGCGCGATCGCCTGCTCTCCTAACTGAATGAGAAACTTCGCCTCTACACCACGATCGATCAGTCCTTCACCAATCGTCCGGATGATGAGACCCATGATCAACGAACTAAACAAGCCAAGTGCCATATAACTTAATACGGTTATGAAATATACTTTAGGGCTAAGTGAAATCCCTTTTTGTTTGAACATCTTGTCACGTCCTTTTCTTAACATCGCGTATCATTATATCAAATCTCCTTTCTATCCGACTACATTGTTTTTTCAACTGACAAGACAGTTAGTGTTTACATCATTCTTATTAAACAAAAACAGACAGCGGATTCACATCCACTGTCTGTCATGTCATTCACTTGACTTGTAGCGTCTCGAGCGTTGTCGCATCGAGATTCGTGACGAGTTTCCGAAGCAATTCCTTCGCCGCATCATAATCATCTGTATGCATGATCGATGCATGCGTATGGATGTAGCGTGCTGGTAAGCCAACGACTGTCGTTGGAATCCCATTATTCGAACGATGGATGACACCACCATCGGTCCCACCTGCTCCGACATAATATTGGTACGGAATCTTGTTCGATTCTGCCGTATCGAGGACGTAATCCGTCATCTCTTTTGAGAGGATCATGACACTGTCTTTAATTCGAAGCAATGGTCCTTGTCCGAGTTGACCGAATTCCGTTTTGTCTCCTGATGCATCATTGGCAGGAGAAGCGTCGACGACGAACGCGACATCGGGATCGATGAGTGCTGTCGCTGTTTGCGCACCGCGCAATCCAACTTCTTCTTGAACCGTTGCACCCGAGAACAAAATGTTCGGATGATCCGCCGCTGTCGTCTCTTCCAGCAATTCAATCGCCATTCCGACACCATAGCGGTTATCCCATGCTTTCGCCATGATCTTCTTCGGATTCGCCATCGGTGTGAACGGGAAGAATGGTACGGCAGGGATACCTGGACGTACTCCGAACGATTCCGCCTCTTCTTTGGAGTCTGCACCGATATCGATGAACATGTCTTTAATCGCCATTGGCTTATTGCGTACTTCTTCTGTCAATAAGTGTGGTGGAATCGATGCGATGACACCAGGGATAACACCGTTGTCCGTACAGATCGAGAAGCGTTGCGCAAGCAACACTTGGCTCCACCAGCCACCGAGCGGTTGAATCCGTAACATTCCGTTCTTCGTGATTTGCGTCACCATGAATGCCACTTCGTCCATGTGCCCGGCAACCATGACTTTCGGTCCTGTCACATCGCCTGTTCGTTTTCCGAAAATCGAACCGAGTCCATCCGTAACGATCTCATCCGTGACAGGTGTGATGCGTTCGCGAACGAACTGACGAACGTCGTGCTCAAACCCCGGTGCCCCATTTAATTCCGTCAGTGTTCGAAATAACTCTCTCGTTTTTTCATTCATATGTATCGCCTCCTGCTTCTCATTATACAAAAAATTGCTTCTATCACTTAACCTTTTGTTTCTCTCTGAACGAATTATTTGGTACAGTAGGAATAGAACCTGTAAGGAGGGGAATTTTAATGAAAAAACGCTATTGGATTATCGGATTGGCAGCAGCTGTCGTCGCCGCTTTCGCAGTGAAGAAAGCCGTTGATAACAAACAACTTTCTGCCGAGGAAGCGCTCGAAATCACGAAACGCACATTTTCAGCAAAAGGACGTGTCCAAGGTGCATGGATCTCTGCAACACCAGAGGCTTACGCATATGAGTCACGTGACTACCAAAGCTACAAAGGTGGCATCTCGGTCCTTGAAGGTGATGACGAAAAAACGTATCAATTCACAGTTGATGCCGAAACTGGCGCTTTACTCGAATACGCTTAATCAAAAGACCGTGCTTCGATCGACGAAGTACGGTCTTTTTTCCACGTTCATCTGAGGGAGGTATGATTCATGTCGATTCTTGCTACGCTGTTCGTTATCCTCGTTGCTTTGGAACACTTTTATATTTTAGCACTTGAAATGTTCTTTCTTTCTTCCAAAGCGGCTCGTCGAACATTCGGCTTAACGGACGAAGCTGTTGCATCACAACAAATTCGCACACTTTTTGCGAATCAAGGCTTATATAATGGGTTTTTAGCAGCCGGATTAGTATTCGGTCTGATTCGTGAGGATGTCGCTGTCCAATTGTTCTTTTTAGCGTGTGTCATCATCGCTGCGCTTTATGGTGCCGCGACTGCCAATCGCTCTATTTTACTCAAACAAGGCTTACCTGCCATACTTGCTTTCATCTTTGTATTGCTTGCATGAGAAAAGCCCCTATCCGATTGGATAGAGGCTTTTTTTGATTAACGCGGGTTGTCGTTGCGTTCGTAGATCGGGTTCATGTATTCCGTCGTCGAGTATAGACGTGGAACAACGATGTATAAGATGACCGCTGGTACAGCGATGATCAACAACATCAAGAGCATCGGTAACCAGTAGACGACTTTTTGTTGAAGATTATCCGAGTTGCCGTCGATGTATTCTTTTACACCATCAACTTTTGCAGCATCGGCACTCGTCAACAATTTACCGCTATCGGCATTGAAGAAGTGGATTTCACGTTTGATTGTGATGAAGATGCCGTCACGGACTGTCTCGATGACAGCGATCCCGCCAATGACTTCTTCTCCTTTTTCATTCGTGAACGTCTTCGGATCCTCGATTTCGACCGAACCTTTTTTATAATCGTAATGTGTCGTTGGTAATTCCTCATTTAATGCTTTCGTCATTTCTGAGGTATCAACCGCAGCAAGTACCGATTGACCGATACTTAACGCGAGAAAGAGCGCCGTTACGAAGGCTAAGCTTTTCTGCCACATCCCCAAATTCCCCCTTTACCTATAAGTACAAGTTCTTCAGTCAACAACATTGTACCAATTAATAAGAAAAAAGTGTGAAAGAAATACCAGGAAAATAAGAAAACTTTTTGTCTAAATTAATTTTGGTACGTTGCTTCCATCCGATAAATCGGTTGACCCATTGATGAAAAACGCTCTTCGTACTCTGTTCGGACGTTATCTTCCGGTTCATTCGCATGTAAATCAAGCGACATCCAGTCGAAGCGCATGCCGTATGCTGACATCGTCATCAAACTCGATTCAAACAACTTCCGATTATCTGTCTTGAAATGGATTTGCCCTTTCGCCGGTAAAATATCTTCATATGTCGAGAGGAATGTTTTATACGTCAAACGGCGTTTCGCATGACGTGTCTTTGGCCATGGATCAGAGAAGTTCAAGTACACGCGGGCCACTTCGCCTTTTTCAAAGTAATCACGTAGGTCTTTTGCATCGACCGTCAAGACGCGAACGTTCGATTGTGGTGTCTCGACCAATTTTTGAACGATTGTCACGGCAACGCTTTCGAATAATTCAATCGCGATGAAGTTGACATCCGGGTGTTGGTGCGCCATTCCGGTAATGAAGGCTCCTTTCCCTGATCCCACTTCGATATAGATCGGATTATCATTTTTGAACTCGCTAGCCCATGCTCCTTTAAGAGATGCTGGTTCTGCTATATAGATCGAGGATTGTTCCTTCATATAATCCTGCGCCCATGGTTTATGTCGTAAACGCACTATCGTTCATCCTTTCCAAACTTAAATTATCCGCAGATAAGTTTATCATGATTCGGGTAATTATATAAGAACTTCTTCGTTTCCTATCGAAGAATGTTCAGCAGTTCGTCACTTGAGAAATAGTGAGCATTCTAATACACTTAAGGTACGTAAGAACCTAAAAGGAGGGCTATACTGTGGATGATTTCTTGATTAGTTGGGCATCTCCCATCGTTCTCGTCTTGGGAATCACTGCTTTGTTCGTCTGGGCGACTTTCGGAAAAGTCGACGTCGAATAAGGGCAATCTCTGTACCTTGTGTAATTGTACACAAGGTACTTTTTTTATTTTCTAAATGATTTTAGGTTGGTTTTACCATGAAACAGATGTATACTTTTTTTGAAACAGATAATTTATTACAGCTATCGAACACCAAAAATGTTGGTAAAAAGGAGAATTGTAATGAACAAAAATAAAAACAGCGATTCAAAAGAACTAGTACAGAAGAAAACAGGTGCGGATCTCGTCGTCGATTCACTCATCGAGCAAGGTGTCGACTACATCTTCGGAATTCCCGGCGCCAAAATCGATTCCGTCTTCAATGTGTTACAGGACCGGGGACCTGAACTCATCGTTGCACGCCACGAACAAAACGCTGCATTCATGGCTCAAGCCATCGGACGCTTGACGGACAAACCGGGTGTTGTCCTTGTGACATCTGGTCCTGGGGCATCGAACTTAGCGACTGGTCTTGTGACGGCGAACTCTGAAGGTGACCCTGTTGTCGCAATTGCCGGAGCTGTCACACGGGCCGATCGTTTAAAACGAACACACCAGTCCATGGACAATCAGGCACTCTTTACACCGATTACGAACTTTAGTGCTGAAGTGCAAGATGCCGACAACATTCCAGAAGTATTATCGAATGCTTTCCGAACAGCTGAAACGACAGCCGGCGCTGCTTTTGTCAGTATCCCGCAAGACGTCGGGCTAAGCGAAGCGAACGTCACGGCGTTCCGTGCGGTCAAAGCACCAAAGCTTGGTGTGGCACCAGAAGCATGGGTCGATGAAACAGCCCGTCTGATTCAAGAGGCAAAACTCCCTGTCTTGTTACTCGGTATGCGCGCGAGTCAACCAGACGTCGTACATGCGATTCGTTCGTTACTCAAAAATGTCTCGATCCCTGTCGTTCAGACATTCCAAGCGGCCGGTACATTATCACGTGAGCTTGAATCGAATTTCTACGGACGTGTTGGATTGTTCCGTAATCAGCCGGGAGATGCGTTACTTGCAGAAGCAGATCTCGTCCTCTCGGTCGGATATGACCCAATCGGTTATGACCCGAAATTCTGGAACCAACCAACGCACGACCGGACGCTTGTTCACATCGATCAAATGCGTGCTGAAATTGATCATTTCTATCGTCCCGACCGTGAGCTTGTCGGTGATATGGCGAAAACAGTCGACGCGATCGCTGAACGCCTGCAACCACTCACATTACCTGAAAGCTCGGTTCAGTTCCTTGAAGGATTACATCAACGTCTTGTCGATCGCGATGTTCCTCCCGTCGCGGATTCTCCATTGACGCATCCACTTTATTTCATGAAGACGTTGCGTGAAAAAATTGCGGACGATGTCACGGTCACGGTCGATGTCGGCTCACACTATATCTGGATGGCACGTCACTTCCGTTCGTACGAACCACGCCACCTCCTCTTTAGTAACGGGATGCAAACGCTCGGCGTCGCACTTCCATGGGCAATCGCAGCTACACTCGTCCGTCCTGGGAAGAAAGCTGTCTCGATTTCAGGTGACGGCGGATTCCTCTTCTCTGCAATGGAACTTGAGACAGCTGTCCGTTTGAACTCACCACTCGTCCACTTCGTCTGGCGCGATAGCGGATTCGATATGGTCGCGTTCCAACAAGAGATGAAATACAAACGGAAATCCGGTACGTCATTTGGTGACGTCGATCTCGTCAAATATGCGGAAAGCTTTGGGGCAAAAGGACTCCGTGTCAATCATCCTTCGGAACTCGCAGCAATCATGGACGAAGCACTCGCGACAGACGGTCCTGTCATCGTCGATGTGCCGATCGATTACCGCGACAACATTGCACTCGGAGAACAAGTTCATCTTGATCAATTGAACTAAGGAGGATTCACATGGCACACGATAAAACACTCGTCCAGATTTCAACGATGATGGCACTGCTTGACGGCGTATTCGAGAGCGAAGTAACATACGCTTCTGTCCTTGATCAACGCGATTTCGGTATTGGAACGTTTGATCACTTAGACGGCGAGATGATTGGATTCGATGGTCAGTTCTATCAACTCCGCTCAGATGGTAGCGCTCGACCGCTCCAACCTGAGACGACGACGCCTTTCGCGACATTGACCCGTTTCGAGCCGGAACAAACCTTGACCGTGACAGAAGAGATGTCAAAAGCGACGTTTGAGCACTGGCTGAACGAACAACTCCCAACGATCAATAGCTTTTATGCTATCCGGATCGATGGAGCATTCACAGAAGTGCAAACACGTACCGTCGCGCGTCAGGAGAAACCATTTGTTCCGATCACGGAAGCTGTCGCCTCTCAAAGCGCTCGTACGTTTGAGCACACGGAAGGAACGCTTGCCGGATACTATACGCCACGATTCGGTCACGGGATCGCCGTTGCCGGATATCATCTTCATTTCATCGATGCTGCCCGCGAAGGTGGTGGTCACGTCTTTGACTACACAGTCAAGAACGTCACCGTCACATTCGAAGAAAAGCCGCAACTTGATTTACGTCTACCGACGACAGAGGCTTATCGATCGGCGGATCTCGAAAGTCACGATATTGAAAAAGAGATTAAAATCGCAGAAGGTTAAGCAAAAAAGCGTGTCGTTCCCTTTCGGAATGACACGCTTTTTAGTCGTTTGAATATTCAAGTAGCTGTTCAAGAAAATGATAACTGTCCTCGACATCCGGATGACGCGTATCTTCATACCAGTAGAGTGATAAGACCGCTTGCGCTACGACATACCAGTGCATGCGTCGTTTCAAATCACTCGTCAATGGATGTCCATAATGTTCAAACCATTCTGGCCAAGCCGCTTCGTCCACATAACTGTATAACATCATCCCAAGATCGTACGCACGATCAGCAATGATCGCGTCATCCCAATCGTTCAAGTAGAGTTGACCATCTGCTCCCGTCAACCAGTTATTGTGGTTCAAATCCGAATGACAAACGACCTGCTCATCCGTTCTTACCTGCTCCAGATTTTGTTCGAGGTAAACCATCGCATGTTCCACGAGCTCCGGATCCTCTAAATCATCCGGTTGGAAGTACAAACGACATTGTCGCAATAACTCATCAGGTTCAATCGGGCGCTGATCAAGCTGTTGTAGCATGAACAGTAATTCCTTCGAATCATGGATTTTCCCAAGCAAACGTGCTACTTCAGGACGTTCCATCATTTCGGGCTCTAGCTCGTCGCCTTCAATGAACTGTTGGGCGCTGATGACGTCCCCACTATAAATCCGTTTCGTCCATAATAACTTCGGAACGATTCCGTCTGCGGATAAAATCGCCAAAAACGGCGATGAATTTCGTTTTAAGAACAACTTCGATTGTCCGGTTGAAGCGATGTACGCTTCTCCTGTGATTCCACCTGCTGGCGTAAGGGTCCAGCCTTCGCCAAGCGCATCTAAAATATCTAATTCCATTATAATCCGCTCAACTTTTTTAGTAGATTTGCCTAAGGCACAATGCTTATCTTAACACGTTGCGATCGTCGTTGACAACGGAAGGACCTGAATCCTGTCGACACCTTTCAGAAGCGGGTCGACCGAGGCCTCATCCCCTTGTACATGCACATTCCAGCGCGAATGATCCAGTCCGATTTCCACGATTTCGCGCGTCGTATTGTAAACGATAAACGTGCGTTGCCATGCATCATATGAGTGGACTGCTCCAAGTTCATAAGCGATGACACCCGGACGTAAGTCGATGAAATGAAGCAACTCGCGAATCTGATTCGCTCGGTGCAATCGGAATCCGCCATGCATCCTACGAATCTGCAAAATCGTCTTGATGTAGGTTACAAGGGACAGATGATCATCCCGCCGTTCCCAGTCCATTCGATTGATCTCGTCTGGTGCGTTATAGCTGTTCTCAACACCTTGTTTCGTACGCAAAAACTCTTGACCTGCGTGAAGAAACGGAATCCCTTGCGCAAACAAGGCAATCGTCTGAGCTAGACGACTCATCCGCAATAATTGCTGTTCATCCGCTTCCGGACAAGATAAATTTAATTTATCGTATAACGTATGATTGTCATGCGCCTCGACGTAATTAATGGAATAGGTAGGTTCCGGAAAACGTCCGTACGTTTGATTATCGATGTGAATACTTCCCGCAATCCCGTTTCGAACCTCCCCTTCCTTCCATCCATCTCCCGCAACGAATCCTCGATCGAACTCACTGAACGTCGATCCTTTTAACGCGTCACGGAACACATCATTGAAATGAGCGATCCGCGGCATTTGCGCAGCAGAGGCGCTCATCGCCTTCAATCGTTCCGGCAATGCAGTCGCAAGATCCCACCCTTCTCCATACACCAGAATCGTTGGATCAATCGCATCGAGCGCCGCTCGAACATCGTTCATCGTCTCAATGTCATGAATCCCCATCAAATCAAATCGAAAGGCATCAATGCGGTAGACACGAGCGAAGTACGTCAAACAGTCGACGATGAGGCGGCGCATCATGAATCGCTCGGATGCGGTATCGTTTCCGACACCCGTTCCGTTCGATAATGTCCCATCTACTTCGTAACGGAAATAATAACCAGGAACAAGCTGTTCGAGAGAGGAGTGTTCTCGAATGAAGACGTGATTCATGACGACATCGAATGTGACACGAATGCCTGCTTCATGGAGCCGCTCTACCATTTCCGCGTACTCTTTGACGCGAACGAGTGGTTCAACCGAACTCGCATAACTCCCAGCTAGCCCGAACCAAAGCATTGGGTCGTATCCCCAGTTATATGGAGACCGCGTCCGTTCATCGGTCGTCTCAAAAAAGTGGACTGGTAGCAATTGCAGATGGGTGATCCCGAGATCCAGAAGATAATCAAGTCCCGTCGCATAACCTCGAGGAGAGCGCGTCCCTCGTTCCGTCATCCCTGCGTATTGACCCGGATGACTTGAACCAGCTGAGTGATCGATTGTGAAATCACGAATATTTGCTTCATAGATGACAGCGTCTGACGGTTTAACGAACAGAGGACGCGCGACGCGCTTCGGAAACCACTTGGTAATCGTCCGTTCGATGTCAACGATAACACCGTATCGACCATTCTCAGATATCGCACTAGCGTACGGATCAACGACCTCCTGTTTGCCAAGGTATGTCGTCACTTCATACCGATACCAGCACTCTGCGATATCTTGTTCCAGTTCAAGATGATAGGCACCTTGCTCTTGTCGCTCCATTTCGTACTTTCCAATCAAATGTTCATCTTGATCGTACACGACACACATGATCCGTTCTGCGACCGGCGACCAAACAGCAAAGTGAAATGCGCCCTCTTCTTCCCAGACGCCGAGTTTCCCTTCGTAGCGGTACTTGCGCTCGAATGCTTCCGTTCGGACTAACCGATCGGGAACGACGCGGATCGATCTCCCTGCTCCGAATACCTCATATCGGCATTCTAGCTCGACCGGTTCCAGAACCGTCAATTCATAAATCACCAATTGTTCCTCACGGTGTGTCTCGACTTGCTGGATCGCAAGTGATTGTCCATCACATTCAAGCGACCAGTGGATTGACGGATTGCCTTCGACCTCGACCCGGATGCTTTGGAACGATAAGAACTCCGCCCGGATCACTGGTATCGCTACTTCTTGGTTCGTCATCTCTTTCGCAACGACAATGCCGTCGCTCCCTCCCTTACTCTTGGATTCGAGACTGTCCCTCACTTTGAATCGCCATGTGAAACGGAATCGATACCGTCTCTTTTAGGATCTTTTCACATACTCGCATCTGAAATGCCTTTGTATGTGTCGCATTCGCATTCATCCGTTGCACCCAATTTGGAAAATCGACTTTATTGACATAAGTCGTCGTCGTTTCTTTTGGAATTTGATCAAAATAACCTGAAGGGGCGAGGATGACTCGTTCAATCGGCAAGACGTAATCTCGTCCGAGTACGACCCGTAAAATATCTTCTGTCCGCTTTAAACCGATGTTCGGATTCAAAATTTGTTTTGCAGAAGCCTTGAACGGCTGCTCCCGCCATAACTTATCTCGCCGTATATGATAGATACTTTCGTCACCATCGAGCCATTCCATGATATAGATCGCGGACGGACCGACGACGAACGGACTCAACTCGACTTCTCCGACTTGATATTGGATGACCGCTCGATAAAACATCGCATATTGTTCATTTAGTAGATGCAACATCTGGTAGAAGTCTAAATGACGTTTCAATGGAATTCGCCAAATGTTCTCCTCCCCTGCTCCGCCAGTGACGTTCAAGAGTTTTTGTAATTCGAGACGTTTTTTGTACCATTTATCAAACGCTCTTCGAGATAATTGTTTCCCCGGAAGTTGAATGACTTCACTTTTTTTCATCACTTGCCACCACTTCTTCGGACGGATAAGCGTCTCTCCTGGAAACAACTCTCCTGCCTCCCATCTGCGATAGACATGGGCATAATCAAGTGCCTGGTGTTCACCGAATCGTTTCGTCATCTCTAGCGGATTTTTTTCAAATCGACTATCTAAGTCATATAGTTTCATCAAAATTGCGATGGGGATCACCTCATTCCTCTTCACCTAGATGAATCCGGTAAACCGGCTCATATCGCGGTGAAACCTCTGGTCGTACTTCAAATAGAACGAGTTCACGAACAATCCACTCTACTGATTGTATCGGACTCGTCTCCCATTCGGCTGCCTCAGCGCGCCATTTTTTCGCGATCGTGACATGCGGAACGAATGGTCTGGTCGAATTCGGATCAATCTGTTCCACTAATTGAAACAACTCCTCCGATTCTGTTCCAAATCCTACGACGCGTGGTCGTTCATCCCGACCAAACGTGATCAAACGATCGAATCGTAGCACGAAAGGTTCCATCGTACGTGCGATCTGCTGTAACTGCTGTTTCCACGACTGCTGTTCTTTTTCCTCCACTGGACCAAAGAAACGAAGCGTCAAATGGTACTCTTCTAACGTATAGATGTTTCGAAAATAATCAGATAGAGATAAACACTTAGCGATATTCGCTAAATCTTCAGAAGGAATCGGTAAGGCAATGAAAAAGTGTCGTTCCTGTCTCATCGCATCTTCACTCCTTCATTCGACCACTGATGCCGTACAGCACGGCACCGAGAACACTACTACTTGTATATACCCAAAAGACGATATAGATTGTACTCTTCTCGAGTACAAAACCACTCATCAGATTAAACAACGCTGTCGCAAGTCCCGTCGTCGTTGCCATGTATGTACTGACAGCTGTCGCGACCATCGTCTCTGGAACGAGCGATCGGACATAATCTAAGGCGACAGGAATCAACAGACCTACGATCATTCCTTGCATCGCAGATAATACCCACAGCATGACGATTGGAAGTTCTAAAGCAATCATCGCCGTCCGCGCAGCCGACAACAAGGAGACGAATACAAGAACCGGAATCGCTCCGAATCGTAATAACAGACGCGAGGCGATGCGCATGAACGGAATTTCGCACAGAACGGCGACAAAGAATAATGTTCCGACGAGTGCCGTCGTCTCGCCACGAATCGTGACGTAGCTGCCAAAGTAATAATTGTTGGCGAAGATCGGTCCGAAGATCAAACTCCCTCCCGCTAAGAATAGCAGGAAGCGACGGTTCGAAAAGAGTTGTTTTAACGGGGTTTGTTGCCGATGTGAAACATGTGCGCTCCCTGTCTCTTCTATACCGATCAATACAAGGAAACCAAGAACCCACGCTGCACCAGTCGCATAAAAAATCAGACCGAGTCCGCCATCCTCGGTGATTTGCCCAAGGATGAAGACTGCTAAGGCAAAACCGGCTGATCCAAAAAGACGTAATGCCCCGTAGTCCACCTTGCGTTTTCGCGTATATTCGATCGCTAACGTATCAACGAGTGGAATATGTGCGCACTGGAATAATGCCCAGATACACGAAATCAATAATAAAAGCAGATAGGCAGACGTCAATATGTAGCTTAATGTAAAGAAACCGGCAGCAAGCATCGCGACGAGCAAGAGTCGTTTCGGTTTCCCGAGGCGATCCGCCGCGATTCCCCAGATGGGTTGTAGGAAAATGGAGAGAATCGGTCCAATCGCAACGATCGTTCCAATCTCTGAAGCCGACAGTCCGAACGCGTCGTTTGAGAAATAAAGCGCGAGGTACGGAATGAGTGCTCCTTGTCCAAAGAAAATAAAGAAATATAAAGCTTGGAAATGATAGGTTTGACGATTTTTCACACGGAACTTCCTTTCAAGAGGCAATCCCCCCATCTTTACGATGCGGGGATCATCAATCATTATTTTGCGAGCTCATAAATCGCTTCTGCATAGATTGCGACAGCAAGCAATAGTTCATCAAAATCAACATATTCATCGACTTGGTGGGCAACTTCAGGACCACCCGGGAAGACTGGACCAAAAGCTACTCCCGCCGTCAACGACCGCGCATATGTGCCGCCACCAATTGCTATCAAATCAGCTGATTGGTTCGTATGGCGCTCATAAACGGCACTTAGCGTCTGAATCAATTCATGGTTTGGATCAACATGGTGCGGTGTCATATGCGTCCGCGTCTGCAATTCAAAACCATATCCTGCCGCGGCTTCCTTGATGATTTGCAGACGTTCCGTGAAGTCTGCTGTATACGGGTAACGGATATTAATCGATGCCGTTCCTTGCTCTTCAGCGTAACGGAATACACCGCCATTGATCGTTAAGTCACCTGTCTCGTCTGAAGCAGCGACACCGATCGCTACACCGCGAGAATCCCGGAACATATGCGTCACGAGTTGAATGTAACGACGACCGTTATAATCCAAGTGAAGCGTATTGAGGAAACGTGCCAAATGTAAAGCAGCATTTTTACCGTTGTCCGGCTCCATCGCATGGGCTGCGACACCGTTGACATCAAGGACGAGACCTTCCGTTTCTTGCTTGACTGTTCCCGTCAAACCTTGTTCTTCAAGATAAGCATGGAAATCCGTTTCAAGCGTTCCTACTTCGACGACACGAAGAAGCGCTTGGGCATGACCTGGAACCATGTTTGGACGTTCACCACCTTCAAAGCGAACGAGATGGTAGCCTGTATCAGATGCTTGCGCTGGTTTCCCTTGAATCAATAACCCGTCATAGAGTCCTTTTTCCGCATTGATGATCGGGAAGTCGGCATCTGGTGCAAAACCGAGTGTTGGCATCTCTTCATGTTTGAAGTAATGATTGACACAACGCCATTCACTCTCCTCATCCCCTCCTGCAATCAGACGGATGCGCTTCGAGAGTGGTAAGCCAAGCTCTTTGACGATTTTCAAAGCATAATAAGCTGCCATCGTCGGTCCTTTATCATCGATTGCTCCACGCGCATACAGTTTTCCATCTACAAGCGTCGGGTTGAATGGACCGTATGTCCAGTGATCGCCACCAGCTGGTACGACGTCTAAGTGACAAAGAATACCGAGTAACTCTTCCCCTTGACCATACTCCAAATGTCCTGCATACCCATCGACATTTTTTGACGTGAACCCATCGCGTTCCCCTGTCGCGAGCATCCAATCGAGGGCACGTTTGACTTCATGACCAAACGGTGCGCCCTCTTCGATCGTCGATTCGTCGAGTACACTCGGAATCCGTAATAGTTCTTTTAAATCTTCTAATAAGTCCTCGCGACGTGCGAGTACTTCCTCTTTCCAATTCACCATCTGATTTCGCTCCTTCATTACGGGTTTTGGATTCGTTTCCTATACACCTTCCTAGTATAGCGAATATTCGTTCAGATACGAACATCCAAATTCTGTTTTCTTTTTTATTTATTGAAATGACGAACATTAATCTGAAATAAAACCTGAATCATCGACTTTACAAACCATTTGAATATGTTTTTTATGAAAACGTTCGGTTAAATTACTTGCATTTTAATATCAAAACGTTATACTAAAGGCGAAACAACTGGATATTGCATTGTCTTTTGTCACCCGAAGCTTTAGAACACTATTCTATCCATTGGGGGAGTGGTTATACCAATGAAAGATTCTACAGACCGTATGTTGACCCGGATTAAATCGATTTATCTCTACATCCAAGAGAACGGAGCTACTACGACAGCAGAGTTGGTTGAAGAGTTTGGCATCACTTCAAGGACCGTCCAGCGGGATTTGAACGTGCTCGAATACAACAATCTCATTGTGAGCCCTCGACGCGGTACATGGACGTCGAGTAAGAAACAAAAGCAAGCGGGTTGATCCACTGTTTCACTATGTATATCTTTCGATGACGCGATTCTTCGCGTCTTTTTTTGTTATCTTTTTTAAAACGTGGGGTATAGCTATTGGGAGAAGGAGATGATAAGAATGAATATTTTAATCATTGGAGCAAACGGAACGACGGGACGCAAAATGGTCGAATTGATCGCTAAACAAGGAGATCACCAAGCGATCGCTGTCGTACGGGAAGAAAATCAAATCAACGATTTGATTGCACTCGGTGCATCTGAAGTCAGACTTGGGGATTTGACGAAGGATGTCAGTGGCGTCGTCAGTAACGCGGACGTCGTCATCTTTGCAGCGGGTGCTGGTGGCGCATCGGACGAATTGACACGTGCCGTCGATCAGGAAGGTGCGATCAAAGTCATCGATGCAGCAAAAGCGAACGGAATCAATCGTTTCCTAATGCTCAGTTCAGTCGGTACAGAAGAACCGAAAGGCGAACTAAAAGTATATCTCGAATCGAAAGCAACAGCAGATGCTCACCTAAAAGAAAGCGGACTTGATTATACGATCGTCCGTCCTGGTCCACTCAGCTACGATGACCCAGCAGGTACTGTTGAAACGAAAGAGCATTTTGATTCATACGAAGATCGTAAGGTGCCTCGTGACGATGTGGCAGCGCTGTTCGTTCACTTGATTGATCATCCGACACAATCTCGTGTGTTCGAAGTACTCAGCGGTCCTTATTCGATCGCGGAAGCACTACGTAACCAATAATTGAATTCCACAATAAAAGGCGATGGAATGTACATTATTCCATCGCCTTTCGTTTTGCTTATTCAGGTTGCCAATCAAACAAGGATAATTCATCCGGTGTCAGTTCACGGTAGTCCCCGAGTGCAAGTGCCGGATCAAGCTCCAAGCGACCAATCGAACGCCGTTTCAAGAACGTGACCTCTTTACCGAGGGCAAGCATCATCCGTTTGACTTGATGAAACTTCCCTTCCGTGATCGTCAATTCAAGCGTTGAATCTGTTTCTGTCGTCGATAAGATCACAAGTTTTCCTGGCTTTGCCTGATAACCGTCTTCTAAGGTGACGCCTGCCGCAATTGCCTCGACGTCTTCTTGCGTCAATACACCTGTCACTTCCGCGTAATACGTTTTTTCAACGTGTTTCTTCGGAGACATCAAGGCATGATTGAATGCTCCATCGTTTGTCAGTAACAACAAGCCTTCTGTATCCTTATCGAGTCGTCCGACCGGAAACGGTTTGAAATACGTCACGTCTTCGAACAACAGATCGATGACGGTCTCATCTCGTTTATCCTCTGTCGCACTAATGACACCCGGTGGTTTATTCATCATCAAGTAAATGTATTTTTGATACGTGACCGGTTCGCCGTACATCAGAACCTGTTGCGACTCAACATCGACATGCTGTTTCGGATCACGCACGATTTCACCATCGACTTGAATTGCTCCTGCCTTAAGCAAAAGTTTTACTTCTTTTCGGGAGCCTGCCCCCATGTTAGATAATAATTTATCTAGACGCATGACCTCGTCCTCGTTTCAATGAAATTTTCCGTCCTAATACGACTTCTGCTAAACCACTCCAAATCGAGAGTCCAGCAAAAATCACGATTCCAACTGCCGCACCAATGATCAGGATCAAAAGAGATGCCCATGTCGTCTCTGGTAAGAAGGACACCATTCCCCACTTGACGAGCGCGACACCCGCCCCCATCAATGCACTGATGATTAGAATCAATGATGTCCGGCGCAAGACCGTACTGAATGGGAACTTCACTGTTTGTGTGATCCGGAAGAACATCAATCCTGTCGCAACGAGATAACCAATGATCGTCGCATAACCAGCACCCGTTCCATCACCCGTCAAATGAATCAACGGCGCATTCAAGAGATACTTCGCAAGTAATCCAGCAAGTGTTGCAATGATCGTGAAGTACTGACGGTTAATCCCTTGAAGGACTGCTGCCGAAACAGAATACAGGGCAAGGAATAAGGCACTCGGTGCATAGCTTAACAGATAGACCCATGCTGCTTGGTCTTTCGGGAAGAGCACATGGAACGTTTCTTCGCTTAAAAGAATCATTCCGACGACTGCCGGAATCGTCACGAAGAAAACAAGTTGATAAATCTGTGAGATTTGAGCCCGTACTTTCCGCATATCGCCTTGCGTGAAGGAAGCTGTCAACAGTGGAGTTGCCGACAACGACAATCCTGTTGCGACCGATACCGGAATCAAGACAATCTTATGACTATCCGCAATCAGATAGGCAGTCGCGTTTCCAGCCGCTTCGAGCGTGTAGCCGATACTTTGTAAGGCGGCATTCATCGTATTTTGATCGATGACTTGATAAAGGGGTGTCGAAAGACCGACCATGACGATTGGAATCGCATACGTCAATAATTCTTTATACAAATCCGTTAACGGGCGATCCGGCGAACGGACGGTTTGAGTAGCACGAAGTTCCTGCAAGCCGCTGGCACGTTTGCGGAAATAATAGATCAGAACCGCGACACTACCGATTGCGCCAATGAAGGCGCTGAACGTTGCAATCGTTGCGGCAAATGCTGCACCTGAATCAAATAAATAAATCGCAATGCTGACTCCTGCAAGCAAGAAAATGATCCGGACGATTTGTTCCAAGATTTGCGAAATCGCTGTTGGCCCCATCGATTGATACCCTTGGAAGTAACCTCGGGTCATACTCATCGGTGGAATCAAGAGTAAAGCGAAACTTACGCCACGAATCGTCATCGTGACAGCATCAACGTATGCTGCTGAATCAACGTCACCACCCGGAATGGCCCGGTGTGCTAAATACGGTGCGAGAAAGAATAAAGCGAGGAAGGAAACAATCCCGGTCAAGGACATGATTTTTAGACCAGACCGATATAATCGTTCACTCGTATCATACTCTCCTAATGCATTGTATTTCGCAACGAATTTCGAGACGGCGACAGGAATCCCCGCTGTCGCGAGTCCGATCATGATCGCATAATAGTTGTAGGCATAGGTATAGAACATGATGCCTGTCGCGCCGACCATGAACTGAAACGGAAAGAGATAAATCAAACCCAGTGCGCGGGAAATCAGTGACGCACCGGACAGGAGCATCGTTCCACGAACGAATCCTGAATTGCCGGAAGAAGTAGACTGCTTATTACTGACTGTGGACATGGTAACATCCCTCACGCTTTCTAATTTTTAAACTCGACACTCTGATCGTGACTGTCTCATTATACAAGTTCTCTCGTACACAATTGCAAATCATTATACCGCTGTCTATCTTGAATTGAAAGAGACGGTTTGTTTACAGTCACAACTTCTGCTAAAGTGAAACAAGCAGAATTCTATGAATGAGGTGACCATATGTACGATGTAATCGTAATCGGAGGCGGACCGAGCGGCTTAATGGCGACGCTCGCCTCTTTACAAGCTGGAGCACGGACGCTCCTGCTTGATAAAGGAAATAAATTAGGTCGGAAACTTGCAATCTCTGGCGGCGGACGTTGCAACGTCACGAACCGAAAACCACTCGATGAGCTCGTCCAGTCGATTCCGGGAAACGGACGTTTTCTTTACAGCGCCTTCTCTCAATTCAACAATGAATCGATCATCGAACTCTTCGAAGGGTTTGGTGTCGCACTCAAAGAAGAAGACAACGGGCGGATGTTCCCTGTTTCGGATAAAGCCGCAGATGTCGTTCGTGTATTGATTGATCAAATCCGCGCGCATGGTGCTGAGATTCAAACAGACGCGCAAGTCGCTACGCTCGACTTCCATCCAGACGGTTCTTTTGCCGCTGTCCTCTTAGAGAACGGCATACGCCTTGAAGCAAAGAGTTGTATCGTCGCGGTTGGCGGACAATCCGTTCCGCATACCGGTTCGACAGGCGACGGCTATCCGTGGGCTGAAAAAGCGGGTCATACGATCACAGAGCTCTTCCCGACCGAAGTCCCGATCTTATTAGGGGATACGTTCATTCACGAAAAAACATTACAAGGGCTGTCGCTGCGTGACGTCGCCTTAACGGTCCACGGTAAAAAGGATAAAGCAATCAAAACACATACGGGTGATCTACTCTTCACACACTTCGGTTTAAGCGGTCCGATTGCTTTACGCTGTAGCCAGTACACGATCAAGGAGCGCAAACGTTCGAAGGAGACGATCGTCCATCTATCAATCGATCTCTTCCCGGACGAATCACTCGGTGCGTTAACGGAACGCTTCCAAGCCGCACTTGCAGCCAATCCCAAGAAAACGGTGCGCAATGCCCTCCGCGGCTTCGTGCCGGAACGTCTGCTTGAACTTCTCTTTGCTCAAATCGGGTTTGGCGATGAAGTCTGCACACAAGTCAAGAAACAGGACTGGACGGACTTCTTGCAAAAATTAAAACGATTCCCACTGAAAGCAACAGGAACGCTCGACTTTGATAAAGCTTTCGTCACGGGTGGTGGCGTCTCGATCAAAGAGATTGATCCAAAAACGATGATGTCGAAAAAGGCTGAGCGGTTATTCTTTGCCGGGGAGATTCTTGATATCCATGGCTATACAGGTGGCTACAACATCACAGCTGCATTCGTGACGGGTCATTGCGCCGGTAGTCACGCTGCAGAGATGGCACGTGACTCTGTCTTTTAATATGAATAAGACCCGATTCTTCTGTTTAGCAGAGGAATCGGGTCTTATTGTGTCAGGATTTAATCGATCGGTGTAAACGATCGGCTTGAGAATTTATCCGTGACGACTAATGCAAACAACTCATTATCTTGCACGAAAATCCCCTTCGAACCATATACTTTCGGACTGGCTGTCTCGCCCGTGATCGTTTTGTCCTTTCGATCGATCGAATAGAGATAGAGGGCTTCTGAATCCAGTGTGTAGATCCGACCTTGTCGTTCAGCAAGACCAATCGGTCGGAACTCAGACTCGAACGATTTCTTCGCATCACTTCGCATCCCACTCGCCGCTTCGATTTTCTCCCGTTTGATGACTGACAGATAAGGTGGTTTCTGTTTTTTCTTCAACGCACGTTTTTTCTTTTCCGAGGCGTCAGGATCAATCTTGATCTTATCCTCTTTCATCGCAAAATAGGTCACCTCGACTCGTCCCAGTGCTCGAATATGATTAATCGTATAGAATTCTTTCTTCTTCGTATCATATCCAAGACCGTGGAAACTGTCCCGTATCGTCGTTCCTTGTACTTTTTCACGTTTTTCTTCGCTCCAGACACCATCTTTTCGCGTAATCGTGACCAGAATCTGATTCGACGTCAACAGCGCGACGGTCTCCCCGTCAACGAGGGTCATACCGTCAAGACCAGCGAGCAACAACTTTCCTTCTTCTAACTGGAAAGATGCATTGATGCGTTCTCCGGTTCCACTGATTTCAAAGAAACGATAATCGTCTGTGACGACGAGGTACGAACCAATGGAATCATCATATAACATTTGTTGGACATTTTTGATTAACGGCTCTTCTGGATTTGGAATAGCTGAAGGCGTTTTCGGTGGCACCTGTTTAACGGCTGCCTGATGCTTCGATTGCGTCTCGATTTTCGCGAACGTTTCCTGAATACGTGACAATGTCTCCGGCTTCGAGAAGACGAGCAGTATACAAAGGATCAACCCCGAAACGACAGCAAAAATCGTTGTATAGACTATATAAGATCGTTTCATTGATGGTACTCGCCTTTCTTTCTCGGTTTCTGATTCAGTGTAGCAGAAGGTCGTTCAAAAAAAAAGCGGACTTGCGACGGAAATGAAGAAACCCCTTCCATCCGCGTCAAGCGAATGAAAGGGGCTATGGCTTAGTTTGCCACGATATTGATTAATTTTTTCGGTACGACGATGACTTTACGAACTGTTTTGTCGCCGATCCATTCTTGTGTCTTTTCATCAGCGAAGGCAAGTGCTTCGATTTCTTCTTTTGTCGCATCGATGTTGATTTCGATTTTCGAGCGAACTTTTCCGTTCACTTGAATGACGAATTCCATCGTATCGCTGACCAGTTTCGATTCATCGAATGTTGGCCATGCCGCATACGTCAATGTCTCTTCAAATCCAAGTTGTTCCCAGAGTTCCTCACCAAGGTGCGGTGCGACTGGTGTTAACAATTGAATGAATCCACGAAGGAAGTGACGTGGAAGAACTGGTTGCTTATTTGCTTCGTTGACGAAGACCATGAGTTGCGAAATTCCGGTGTTGAACTGGATGTTCGCGAAGTCTTCTGTGACCTTCTTGACCGTCTGGTGGTACGTCCGTTCGAAGTCAGCATCGACTTCTGCGACGTCCTGAATGTCTGCTGTCCGTTCGAACAAACGCCAGACGCGGTCGAGGAAACGACGCGCACCGTCAAGACCGTTTTCAGACCAGGCAACTGATGCATCGAGTGGTCCCATGAACATTTCATACAAGCGTAACGTATCCGCACCATGCGATTTGACGATTTCATCCGGATTGATGACGTTACCGCGTGATTTCGACATCTTCTCGTTGTTCTCTCCAAGAATCATCCCTTGGTTGTATAACTTCTGGAATGGTTCTTTTGTTGGTACGACGCCTGCATCATACAATACTTTATGCCAGAAGCGCGCATACAACAAGTGGAGAACGGCGTGTTCCGCTCCACCAATATAAATATCAACTGGAAGCCAGTATTTTAATTTTTCTGGATCTGCGATCGCCTCTTCATTGTGCGGATCGATGAAACGAAGATAATACCAGCAGCTTCCGCCCCATTGTGGCATCGTATTCGTCTCGCGACGCCCTTTCATTCCTGTTTCGGGATCCGTATAATCCAACCAGTCTTCCGCAAGCGCAAGTGGTGATTCGCCTGTACCAGACGGTTTGATTTCCGGAATGATCGGAAGTTCAAGCGGTAATTCCTCTTGGCTGAGCGTCTTCATCGAACCATCTTCCATATGAACGACTGGAATCGGCTCGCCCCAATACCGTTGACGACTGAACAACCAGTCGCGGAGACGATACGTGATTTTCTTACGTCCGACTTGATTCGTTTCGAGTTCAGCAATCATCGTCTCAATTGCTTCTTGTTTTCCAAGACCATCAAGCATATGTGAGTTGACGTGTTCGCCCTCTCCTGTATAGGCTGCTTCATCAACGTTTCCACCCGCGACGACTTCAACGATTGGCAAGTCAAATTGTTTCGCGAATTCATGGTCACGCTCATCGTGTCCTGGAACAGCCATGATTGCACCCGTTCCATACGAAGCAAGGACATAATCAGCGATCCAGATTGGAAGGCGATCGCCTGAGATTGGGTTGACGGCAAAAGCACCCGTGAAGACACCTGTTTTTTCCTTCGCTAAATCCGTCCGCTCGAGATCCGACTTTGTTTGGACTTGCGAAATGTACGTATCGATGGCTTCCTTGTGATCCGCTGTCGTGATGTCAGCTACGAATGGATGCTCCGGCGCAAGCACGAGGTACGTCGCACCAAAGATTGTGTCCGGACGTGTCGTAAAGACCGTGACTTGTTTTTTGTGTCCATCAATCGTGAAGTCGATTTCAGCACCTTCTGATTTTCCGATCCAGTTCCGTTGCATTTCTTTGACAGAATCCGGCCAATCAAGGTCATCAAGATCTTCAAGAAGACGATCTGCATATTCCGTGATTTTCAAGACCCATTGACGCATCGGGACACGCACGACCGGATGGTTTCCGCGTTCAGATAATCCGTCGATGACTTCTTCATTCGCAAGAACGGTTCCAAGTGCCGGGCACCAGTTGACCGCGACTTCGTCCACGAACGCAAGTCCTTTTTCATACAACTTCGTAAAGATCCACTGTGTCCATTTGTAGTACTTCGGATCCGTCGTGTTGATTTCACGATCCCAGTCATAGGAGAATCCAAGTTCTTTCAGCTGACGCTTGAACGTCTCGATGTTTTTTGCTGTGAATTCACGTGGGTCATTCCCTGTATCGAGGGCATATTGTTCTGCTGGTAACCCGAACGCATCCCATCCCATCGGGTGAAGGACGTTATATCCTTGCATCCGTTTCATCCGTGCGAGGATATCCGTTGCTGTGTAGCCTTCAGGGTGACCGACGTGGAGTCCGGCACCTGACGGATACGGGAACATATCAAGGGCATAAAACCCTTCTTTTTCTGGATCTTCTGTCGTGACGAAGGCGTTGTCTTGATCCCAACGCGCCTGCCATTTTGGTTCGATTTCGCGATGATTGTACGGCATGTCTTTTCCTCCTCTAATCTAAAAAAACCGGTCCTCCGCCCCTAGGAATAGGGACGAAAGACCGGTTTGGCTTCCGCGGTACCACCCACGTTGTCTGTCTATGACAGACCGCTTGATTCACGGATAACGGTGTGAAAGACCGGATTCGCTACTACGACTTCACGAATCGTGCTCCCTGACGAGTTCACGGTTGTTACCGACTGGTTCGCACCTTCCACCAGCTCTCTTGACGGCACCTTTCCCCTACTACTTCAGTTCCATGCAATTGACTATCTTTTCCTAGTGTAATCTGTTTCTTCCTCAAGCGTCAACGCTTCCGTAAAATTTCCTCGATTTCTGCATGCGATCGCGCCACATGATCCGCTTGTTCTAGACGTTGCGTCGGCATCCGGTCATCGAGAAGCGCAATCACTTCCATGCCTGCTGCTTTTGCACCGATCATCCCGTTCGCAGCGTCTTCGATGACGAGACAATCTTCAGGTGCGTGTCCGATTCGTGATGCTGCAAGTCGAAAAATCGCAGGATCTGGCTTCGAACGCACGACTTCTTCCCCACTGACGTAATGCGTGATTGGAAGCTCATAATGACGGATGACGCCTTCGATTTTTTGAAGCGAACTTGAAGAGGCGATCCCGATATCATAACCAAGAGACGCCGCTTGTTCGATGACTTGTTTGACTCCCTCTTTTAAACCACATTCTTCCGGTTTTGCATGAATTTGAAACAAGCGATATTCTTCTTCAAGTAACGCACTCGCTGTTTCTGGAAGGTCGTGTTGCGCGACAAGTTCTTCCCACATCTCATCTCCTGTTTTTCCCATGAACGTCGCATACTGAACCGGATCGAGCGGAATCGATAACGTTTTAAACATCTGCTGATGGACCTCAAAGTAGCGAATTTCACTATCTAAGATGACCCCATCCATATCAAAAATAAGACCTCGTTTTTTCAAGACACATCCCCCTTTATTGATCTATCATGATTTCAGCATATCAAAAAAACGACTACACAATGCAGTCGTTTCACCTTCTTCATTTACTTACTGTTTAACTTGTCGCCATTTGGACACTGGTTTGTCGGTAAGCCGGAAAATAATCCGAATCGGCATCTGACCCGTATCGTATACATAACTGATCGTATATGGCTGGTTGAAGAATCGATTTTCCTTGATGATACTCAAATAGTCGATATCCAGTATAGCGGCATTTACTCTCAAAGAGACTATCCCGTTCTTGATATCCACCCCCGAGATGTTGTTCGACGAGACCGCGTGCTTTCGCCTGAAGAATCGCTTCGTACTCGAGTCGCTGATTCGGAAACACCTTCGCTTCATCCCGCTTACAACCAATCAAATGACCGTGGGCATATTCTTTTCCGAGCAATACGAAGTATCCACCAACAGGTTCTCCGTCGATTTCCGCAATCAGTAACAATGGCTCACAGAGGCGATTTGCTTCAAATAATTGCTCAAAATAATTCGCTGTAAAATAGTAATGAGCCGAAGCATTCTTCCGGTCCATCGTTTCATGATACAACGCTACAAAAACAGATAGGTCGTCTCGTGTTCCTGTTCTAACAGTTAAAGGAGAGGCAAGCGATTTGCGAATCATACTTCTCGTCTTCTTATGAAATGTTTGCATGATGTCCTCTATTGAAGGGCGTAAATCGATACTCGTCGTATGACGGATGAAAGAGACTTTCGTCCAATCCCGCATGAAGCGTTCATTCCCCGTCAATGGATTAAAGCGAATCATTTCCGAAACGATCAATTCTCGCTCTGCCCACCTTTCGAACAATAAGCGTGCATGCTGCATTTCAGTCGCAGTCAGTTGACCAATGATTTCCGGTCCACCGTAGCCATACGGCGTGATGAGATCTGAATAAGGTGTATCAAAAATCCGACGCTTTAAAAAGGGATAAAATAGTGTTCCTGCATCACCTTCATAACGGAATAGCACCGCTTGCTCAGACGGTCTAGCGTTGAGCATGACGTATTGGTGACTGTAGAAGATATCAAGAGGCTGTTGCTGTACGTGTGTCGTCCAAGTTGCGGCATCTGTGATGAATTGACACCTTTCCATTCGTGCACCTCCAGTCAAAAAAGAAGCAATGTTCATATGACCTTTCTTTTCAAGTTCTTGATTAGAAAGTACCCGTTTCTTTGCCGAAATATTCCATATTATTAAATGTTTATTTTATGTTCTTAGAACGAAAGACGTAACAAAAGACAGCGGATCAAAGTGTCCGCTGTCTCACAGATGATGCTCATGATGTGATTTTAGGAATGGCACGAAGGAAGACGACGCCCGCTAACAGGATCAATCCAATCAATGTCAAGAAGACCGCTGACATACCGGATAAGTCGTAGATCAACCCTCCAACGGTCGGACTAATCATCCGTCCTGCTGAAGCAGCGATATTAACGTACCCTTGAAATTCTCCTTCTTTTCCGATTGGCGCGAGTCTCGCCGCCATAGCAGGAACCGCTGGCCAGATGAACATCTCACCGACCGTCAGGATGATCATCGCGACGAGGAACATCTTGAAGCCACCGGCGAACGGAACGATCAGATAAGACAAGAGGAAGATTCCGGTACCGGTCATCAGTTGTCGTTTTAAGTCATCTCCAAACCAACGAAGAATTGGTGTTAGTAAAGGTTGCGCGAACACGATGAGTGCTCCGTTGATCGTCCAAAGAATCGAGTATTCGGAAATCGTGACACCGAGCGATTTCGTGTGTACAGCAAACGTTCCCTGCCATTGCACATAAACGAACCAAAGTAAGGCATAACCAATCGAGACGAGCAACATCGTCCGTGCCGCACCGCGTGCAAGGGGCGTGCGTGTCGTTTCGGTCTCTTCATGGGCCGCATGCATCCGCGCTGGTGCCTGAATCCAGGACAACCCGACGAACAAAATGATGGCAAAGGCGATATAGAGGACGAGATTGGCGATGAAGATGTACTGAATCGAAAAGGCAGCGATTTGACCACTGACAGCTGTTCCGAGCGCTACACCAACGTTTTGTGCGACATAGATCGCATTAAAGGCACGACGCCCGCCTTCAGGCCAAATGACACCCGTCATCGCGTAGATCGTCGGAAAAACCATCCCACCGACGAATCCAATCAATCCAAGCATCGCGACGTATCCGAGGTACGTCTGATGAAACAGCAACAAGCCGACGGAAGACAGAACAAGTCCGATGACACTGATGACGAGCGTCTTCTTGCCGCCGAGACGGTCAAACGCTTTTCCACCTAAGTAGTTTCCGACGATTGCTAAGGCCGAGTTGACGAACAACGCCATCCCTGCTTTCGTCATCGACTCTCCTAAATATTCATGTATATATAATGTATTAAACGGCCATAAAAAAGAGGATCCCGTCGTATTGATGGCCATCGCAAGGACAAGGATCCAGACCGCTTTTGGTAATTTTGGCATACCTGTGGTCCTCCTATTTCATTCTCAACCTTGCCACTTTACGCAATCCGTCCCTTGTCTGTCAAGCCACTTCGCTTTTCGTCAACGAATCAAAAAATGATATAATGCAGAAAGAATCTTGCACATACTGAACCATTACTAGAAAAACAGACTATAGGAACAGGAGTCTATGCCATGTCACTTGCCCGTGTACTACCTTATACGAAACAATTACTCGAGTCCGTTATCGAGCCCGGAGACTGCGTCGTCGACATGACTGCCGGAAATGGACATGATACGCAGTTTTTAGCAGAATGCGTCGGTCCAGAAGGTCGAGTCCTTGCGTTCGATGTCCAGGCACAAGCCATCGAGGAATCGACGCGACGTCTCGACGAAGCCGGAATGTTAGCACGCGTCGACCTTTATCATGAAAGCCACATCCATGTCGGTGCCCGTCTTTCGGACGAACAACGTCCCGTTCGTGCCGGTGTCTTCAATCTCGGATATCTGCCTGGAAGCGACAAATCGATCACAACGACAGGTGAAGAGACGCTCGAAGCACTCGATGCCCTCCTCCCGGTCCTCGCTCCCGGCGGTCTTGTCGTCCTCGTCGTCTATCACGGTCACCTGGAAGGAAAACGAGAGCGCGACGCTGTCCTCGATTACGTGACAGCCCTTGATCAGCAAGATTACGCCGTTCTTCAGTACCGTTTCTTGAATCAACAAAATCATCCACCGTTCATCATCGCAATCGAGAAAAAAGTACGCGGATGATTGGACACAAAAAAGTGATGCCTTTTTTTAGAGGCATCACTTTTGTTATTTCATTCTTCCACAAGCTTAAAGAACAACATTAATTTTTCTGCAAACCGTGTGTTCAACCGTTCGAAACTAAAATGCGGAAATCCGTGTAGACGTTGTAAGTAAATCTGATCGCCACCCATTTTCCGGCATACTTCAAGCGTCAACTTGACGTCTGCGAATTGATCGTCCGGTGCATAAAAACAAGCCAAGTTCACACGCGGCAGTTTTTTTCGTTCCTCGTCATGTACGACGATCTCTTCTTCGATTTCCCGGTACTGTGCATAGGTCAGTTCACCGATACGAACAGTATCTTCCGTACTTTGACCAAACGGTAACGTACCGAGTGGCGCATCAGGTCGGAAACGATCGAACGCACTTGCGAAGACTTGTTTGACGCCTCCGAGTTGTTTTGAAGGGTGCCAATCAAACAACGGTGAAATGAACGACAGACTGGCGACCGGTAATTCATATTCTTGCAACAGACGATTGACGACGAGTGCGCCCATGCTACAGGCGACGATATGAATCGGTAGCTTACGTTTTCCGGCTTCACGTAATGCTTCTTTTAATAGTTGACCATGTTCTTCAAACGAGATACGACGTGGCGCGTCGACGAGCAATACTTCATACTCTCGTTCGAGTACCCGAATCAAAGCTTCACTCGGACGGGCACGCAGTTGTAACGGATAGACTAATACGATGATTCCTGTTGGTTGTTCAACCACAAACTCACCTCTTCACTTCATACTTCCTTTTCACGATACCTTATTTCAAACGCAATCGAAACCGTCCCAAGACGGATTTCACGAGGCGACATGGCGAAGACGAATGACAGATTCTACTTGCCCAAAGACTTCTTCCGTCATCTCACTCAGTTCTTCAAAACCAAATGAGGTCAAGAACTGACGTGCTTTATAGTTACGTGCTTCCACGTAGACTTCGAGTGGGACGGCACCTTGTCGTTCGAGTTCACGGATCAGACGTCGCCCGATACCATTTTGCTGATATTTCGGTAAGACGTACAGACGAACGATCTCCCACGTTCCCTCAACATCAACAGCATGAATGAAACCGACGATTTCCTCGTCGATGATTCCGACATAAAAATACTCTCCCCGTGCTTCTTCCGCCGTCCGGATCGCACGAACGACTTCTTCTTGCGGATACGCCTCCTGCACGAAATGCGCTTTTGAACGTTCGGAATAGATTTCTGCATACGTATCCAACCAAGATGTGACGGCAATGTCATGAATACGTCCTGCATCAGCTGGAATAGCTTCGCGTATTTCCATAATCGGAACCCCCCTTTGTATTCATACGAATCGACTCATGTACTTTTACCCTCTTCTAGAAAAAACATTCGTTTCCTGCAAAGTTCCCCGTAAACAAAAAAAGTCCGAAAACCCGCGTAGGGTTCTCGGACTTTTTGATTATGCGAAACGTTTTGCTTGTTCTTCAAGAACTGCTGCTTTATCTGTTTGCTCCCATGGAAGCTCAACATCTGTACGACCGAAGTGACCGTATGCAGCTGTTTGACGATAGATCGGACGACGGAGATCAAGCATGTTGATGATTCCAGCCGGACGAAGATCGAAGTTTTCAGCAACCAATTCGACGAGTTGCGCTTCAGGAAGTTTTCCTGTGCCGAATGTGTCAACCGCGATTGATACTGGGTGCGCGACACCGATTGCGTACGCGAGTTGAACTTCTGCTTTGTCTGCAAGACCTGCAGCAACGAGGTTCTTCGCGACGTAACGTGCTGCGTATGCAGCTGAACGGTCGACTTTCGTTGGATCTTTACCTGAGAATGCTCCACCGCCGTGGCGTGCGTATCCACCATACGTATCAACGATGATCTTACGACCAGTCAATCCAGCATCTCCTTGTGGTCCGCCGATAACGAAACGACCAGTTGGGTTGATGAAGAATTTCGTTGCTGCGTCGATGTATTCAGCCGGGATGACCGGTGTGATGACGTGTTCTTTCAAGTCAGCTTGGATTTGCTCAAGCGTGACTTCTTCTGCGTGTTGTGTCGAGATGACGATTGTATCGACACGAACCGGCTCGTTGTTCTCGTTGTATTCGACCGTGACTTGTGTTTTTCCGTCCGGACGAAGGTAGTCGAGTTGACCGTTTTTACGCACTTCTGCCAAACGGCGTGCGAGACGGTGTGAAAGCGAGATTGGAAGTGGCATGAGTTCTGGTGTTTCTTTCGTTGCGTAACCGAACATGAGACCTTGGTCTCCTGCACCGATAGCATCGATTTCTGCATCAGACATGCTACCTTCACGTGCTTCAAGCGCTTGGTCGACACCAAGAGCGATGTCTGCTGATTGCTCATCGATTGATGTCAATACAGCACACGTGTCCGCGTCGAAACCGTATTTCGCGCGTGTATAACCGATTTCACGAATCGTTTCACGAACGACTTTTGGAATGTCGACGTAAGTTGATGTCGTGATCTCACCTGCAACGAGAACGAGACCTGTTGTAACAGAAGTTTCTGCCGCAACACGTGCGTTTGGATCCGCTGCGAGGATTGCATCAAGAATTGAATCCGAAATTTGGTCACAGATTTTATCTGGATGACCTTCAGTGACTGACTCCGACGTGAAAAGTCGGCGATTAAGGTTTGTCATGTATGACCCTCCCAAAAAAGAATTTGACGGTGTACTCATTTCCCCTAGTTGAGTGGGACGGTAAAATGAAAAAAACCTTTCCAAGTCCAAAAAATGGTCAGGGAAAGGTTGTGCGTTCTTCCTTTACCCTCTTATCGTTCGAAGTGTTTACTTCGCTTCAGGAGAGCACCTTTTCCCTCATTAATATGTGAATTAATGTAGGACGGTTGCCGGGTTTCTTCGGGCCTTGTTCCCTCCACCTGCTCAGAATAAGAGTATCCGTTACGAATTACATGATATAAAGTTGTAACTACTCTGTCAAGCAAGGTTTCAAATTCTAGTCGAAACTTTTTGAAAGAGATGTTAAACTGTTAATGCTGAAAGCGTTTCCAGATAAATAGAAATCAGCACCAGAAAATGATTGCTCTCCCTTTAGTATGTCATATATAATAAATGTGTCATACTAAATGCGATGAGCCAAAACCAACGTAGGGGAAAGGTGGGGTCAGGATGCCGATGACGGTCCTGAATATCGAAGAACTACTCAAGAAAGAGCATGTGTTCAAACAACTATCTGTTGCTGAACTTGTCGAACATGCGATTCGAAACGAAGAAGGTGTCCTTGCTGAGAACGGCGCATTATCTGTAGAAACGGGGAAATTTACAGGTCGTTCACCAAAAGATAAGTTCATCGTCCGTGATTCTTCCTGCGAGTCTCACATTGATTGGGGTCACGTTAACCAACCAATGGATGGAGACAAATTTGAACAATTGTTGCAGAAGGTTCTTCGTTACATGAACGAAGCCGATCATCTCTACTACACAGAAGCTGCAGCAGGTGCAGATACGCACTTCACCCTTCCGGTCCGTGTGCTCACACAATACGCTTGGCATAATCTCTTTGCCAAACAACTCTTTTTACGCGAATATCCTGAAGTGGCTGCCTTTGAACCGTTCACGGTCGTCTACGCACCACATTTCAAGGCAGATCCTGCCGTTGACGGAACGAACTCTGAGACGTTCATCGCCATGTCGTTCGAACACCGAATCGTCTTGATTGGTGGAACGGAGTATGCGGGCGAAATCAAAAAATCAATATTTTCCGTCATGAACTACCTCTTGCCACAAGAAAACGTTCTTTCAATGCACTGTTCGGCAAACGTCGGACACGAAGGTGACGTTGCCTTGTTCTTCGGTCTATCTGGGACTGGTAAGACCACCCTTTCCGCTGATGATAGCCGCCAATTGATTGGTGACGACGAACATGGTTGGTCACACGATGGTGTCTTCAACATCGAAGGAGGATGTTATGCGAAGACGGTTAACCTGTCACGTGAAAAAGAACCACAGATTTTTGACGCAATCCGCTTCGGAACGGTTCTTGAAAACGTCGTTCTTGATGAAACACGTCACCCTGATTACGATGACACATCGTTGACGGAAAATACGCGTGCTGCTTATCCGATTACAGCAATTGATAACATCGCTGTTCCATCACGCGCTGGTCACCCGAAGACGATCGTCTTCTTGACGGCTGATGCGTACGGTGTCTTGCCTCCGATCAGCAAGTTGACGAAAGAACAAGCGATGTATCACTTCCTATCAGGTTATACATCAAAACTCGCTGGAACAGAGCGTGGTGTAACGGAGCCGGAAGCAACGTTCTCGACGTGCTTCGGTTCACCGTTCCTTCCACTCATGCCTGAAAAGTATGCGACGATGCTTGGAGAATTGATTGATCGTCATGGTGTTACCGTCTATCTCGTCAATACAGGCTGGACGGGTGGTGCTTACGGTACAGGTAGCCGCATGAAGCTATCCTATACCCGGACGATGGTCAATGCTGCCGTCAACGGTACACTTGCAACGATTCCAACAGAAGAACATCCGATTTTCGGACTTCATATGCCACTTGAAGTTCCAGGTGTTCCAAGCGAGTTACTCAATCCGGTACGCGTCTGGTCGAATCCGGACGAATACGACACACAAGCGCGTTCGCTTGCTGAGAAATTCCAACACAATTTCCTTCGCTTCGAAAGTGCGACAGATGCAATCAAGTCAGCTGGTCCACGTCTATAAAAAAGAGCCCTCGGGCTCTTTTTTTAAGCTTAGAAATCGGTAAATCTCTTAAGAAATTAATTCATGATTAACAAAAAAAGAAGTGCACGTTTTTCTCAATCAAGAAAAACATGCACTTCTTTTTTAGTCTAAAACAGAATTCGTTTTTTCTTGAAGATGTGTTTCTTTTTGCTTGAGCCACTCCTGACTTTCTGCTAATAGCGCATAGGAACGAGTAAGCGAGACACCTAAACGTTGACTGAGCAGTTCGAACTGATCAAAATCACCGCGATCTGCACTGATTGCAAGCACTAAACAATCCCGAAACGGATGATCTTTTCCTTGTAGAACGACCTTTAGAGAATCTTCAATTGGCAGTTGGTCGATGATGTCGTCGATATCCACAGACAATAACGCATCAATATGTGATAACAGACCGATCATATAAGCACTCTCCGGCTTTAACGTACGCGTCTCTTTCGCAAACAACTCGCAAAGTTTTGCACAATGTAAGGAAGACCGGAGTAACTCATTTGACCATTCGTAAGGACTAGCAAGCTTCATCTCGCGTAAGACAATTAACGAAATCCAGCTTTTGAGTTGCGAGAAGCCTAGCAATGAGATGGCTTGACGAACAGAGCTGACCGTATTTCGTAATCCCATGCCCGGAGAATTGATCAGTTGCAGTACTTGAATGCTGATATACGGATTTGCTTCAATCTCATCAATGACTTCATCGTATTTTTCGTCCGTATCGAGCCATTTTAGCATCTTCAGCAATACCGGCAATTGAGGAGGGACAGCTTTTCCCTTCATCAACATTGGCTTAGCGTAAAAATAGCCTTGAAACCAGTCATATCCCATATCAAGACAACGTGTATGATCCGCGTGTGTCTCCACTCGTTCGGCAAGCATCTTAATATGGGGATAATTACGCCGGACAATATGCAAGATCGCACTTTGCTCACGAGTGGGAATCGCTTCGATGTCGATTTTAATTAAATCAATTAGTGCGAATAATTCTGTTCCATGTTGACGAAGTAAATCCGTTACAAAATCATCGAGTGCTAGCGTAAAACCTGCTTCTTTCCAACTGTGCAACACAGATAACATTTCTGTATCGATGTCGACAGTTTCTAAAATTTCGATAACGAACCGACTTGGATCTAAATAGTGAATCAGATCACTTTTTAAGAGATCTGCTGTAAAGTTAACGAAAAGTTTTTTACCTTCAGCAACGTGCTCCACACCCATATGAACAAGTGTATTCGTTAATACATCTATTGTCGCTAGATCACCGTCGAATACATTCATTTGTTTGACGGAACGATACAGCAACTCAAATGCATCAACTGCTCCGATTCGGTCAACGATGGGTTGACGTGCTAATAAGATATCCATCGTCCTCCATCCCCCTCTACATTACTCATATGGTTCTAATTATATCAAAATTTATTTTTTAGGAAGTTTGTTGTTTTTTACAACGAATCAATATTCTTTTTTTCCTATTATGTATGTAAGTCCGATTCTTTAGATGACAAAAAAACCGATACGACATTCGTCGTATCGGTTACATCATCGATTATAGATACCAGTCTCAAACCAATTCAATACATTCCGCGTCACACGTAACTTTTCATGAATCGGAAATTGATGCGCGTAGGCGTAAGTCTGAAGCATCGTCTTTCCGGAATGATGCGCAGCATAAGCCGTCGCGTGGCGTAAACGAACGTTTTCATCATACGCACCGTGTATCAATAACACTTCACCTTGAGGTGCGACATGAAGCGGAGAGCGAACCGCGTATGCATCAGGAACCGTGTCGGGTGTACCTCCCGTGTAGCGACGAAGCATCTTTTGCATCGTCTTCTGCTCTTCATAGGTCCATTTCAACTCGGTCACCCCTGCCCAGGACACCGTTCGAGCGACTGGACGGTGATGCGCGAGTAGCAACGCCATCTGTCCACCACGTGAAAATCCGAATGCGTGAACATGCGAGACACGTTGCTGCAACCAGTCAAAGGCACTGCAGGCGTCTTCGATATCGTGATGACCGAAGTCTTCTTTTCCCGTACCGCCTAAATTCCCCCGATAGAAAGGTGCCATGACAAAAAAGCCAGCCTGTGCGAACGCGAGCAGTCGTGTCGGTCGGACCATTCCGATCGAACGCGTTCCACCACGCAAATAGAGAATTCCCTGACCATTTGCGACTTGCGGGAGTACGATATAGGCACCGACCCGTTCCCCATCCCCTGTGGTATAGAACATCCGAAACGTACGAAACGGACCTTGACGCGGAAGTTCAAACCAATCGGCGTTCGCTAAGTACACGGAGCGTCTCCGGAAGGACACGGTCCTTCATCATGAAGCTGTATTGTCGATTCGTATCGAGACGATCAGGGAGTTCCTCGAATAGAAAAGCACCGTCTGTTTCATCCACGGCAAGATGAGACGACAATGATCCGATTTGCGCGAAATAGATGTTTTTGATGATCGTATCACCTTTTCCGGCAACACGATACTGTCCGACATATGAGAGAGAATCGATTTTCCCACCTGTCTCTTCCATCACTTCACGACGTGCGGCTTCTTCTGCTGTCTCACCTGGTTCAACCTTTCCGCCGGGAAATTCATACCCACGTTGCTTATGATGGGTCAGCAACCATTTTCCTTCGTACACGGCAATGACCCACACGTGCAAGGGACGATCCGAGAACGGATGGTCATCAAAACTTAATTCTACTTGATTTTGATAATAATCCAAGAATGTAATCACGTACGTGCACCTCATTTCTTCTTCTAACTTCACTTTACCTGTTTCACGGGTATTCTAAAAGTGAAAACGCTAGGATTACCTGTAAATCTGGAAAATGATCTCCTACTATCATCCGATAAACGCAAAAAAACAGCCGATGTTCCACAAGGGAACGATCGACTGTCGTTTCACATTACTTCAAACGTGCTTCGAGTTCTGCTTTTTCTGCTTCGAATCCTGGTTTCCCAAGAAGCGCGAACATGTTTTTCTTGTACGCTTCGACGCCTGGCTGATCAAATGGGTTCACTCCGAGGAGGTAACCACTCATCGCACAAGCTTTTTCGAAGAAGTAGAACAGGAATCCGAGGTGATACGGTGTCATCTCTGGAAGTTCGACCGTCAAGTTCGGTACTTGTCCGTCCGTGTGCGCAAGCAACGTACCTTCTGCCGCCTTATCGTTGACGAATTGAATCGACTTGCCTGCAAGGAAGTTCAATCCATCGAGATCCTGAGCATCTTCTTCAACCGTCAACGCATGACGCGCTTGACCGACTTTGATGACTGTCTCGAACAGGTCACGACGACCTTCTTGGACATATTGTCCCATCGAGTGGAGATCCGTCGAGAAGTCGACTGCTGCTGGGAAGATCCCTTTGAAGTCTTTTCCTTCTGACTCGCCGTACAATTGTTTCCACCACTCCGATACATAATGAAGTGCTGGTTCGTAGTTGACGAGAAGCTCGATCGTCTTCCCTTTCGCATAAAGCGCATTTCGGACGACCGCGTATTGATACGCTTCGTTGTCAGCTAGGTTTTCGCTCGCATAGCGCTCTTGCGCGTCACGGGCACCTTGCATCAACTCTTCGATTGAAATACCAGCTGCTGCGATTGGTAATAGACCAACCGGTGTCAAAACAGAGAAACGGCCGCCGACATCATCCGGAATGACGAAAGTTTCGTATCCTTCAGAGTCTGCGAGTGTTTTTAATGCACCGCGTGCTTTATCCGTCGTTGCATAAATCCGGTGTTTCGCTTCTGCTTTACCGTATTTTTCTTCCATGAACGATTTCAAGAGACGGAACGAAATTGCTGGTTCTGTCGTTGTACCCGATTTTGAGATGATGTTGACCGATACATCTTTTCCTTCGAGGACTTCGAATAAATCGTGCAGATACGTCGATGAGATATTATGACCTGCATAGATGATTTGTGGTGCTTTGCGATCTTCTTTTGATAACAAGTTATGGAATGAGTGTCCGAGCATCTCAATTGCAGCACGCGCACCGAGATACGAACCGCCGATTCCGACGACTAACAACACATCAGAATCCGACTTGATTTTTTCTGCAGACGCTTGGATGCGTGCAAACTCCGCTTGATCGTAGTTCGTCGGAAGATCTACCCATCCTAAGAAATCACTTCCTGCGCCTGTTCCTTCATGAATCGCATGGTGAAGCGTCTTTACCGTCTCCGCCATATGATCTACTTCATGTTGACCTACGAATTGTAGGGCCTTCGAATAATCAAAACGTACTGTTGACATGCCATCGTCCTCCTTATTCATTCGCAACGAAATGCGACCTTCCTTTTCATTAAAACGCAAGAAGGAAGGTCGTTCAAGTCTTTTGTGAAATGATTAGCAAATGTTACAGATTGTTATAGGGCAGCTGTCACGATTTGACGAACATCTTCATTTCCAAGTGATTTGAAGTTTCCGAAGTCGCCGCGTGTCATCGCTGACTTGACGATTGCATCAACTGTATCTTCTTTGATGTCGTAATCAGCAAGACGGTTTGGTGCACCGAGTGATGTCCAGAAAGCACTGATCGCGTCAATTGTCGCGTGTGCTGCTTCCATCTCTGATTTACCTTCCGTATCAACGTTAAAGACGTTCTCACCGAGTGTCACGAAGCGATGTGCATTTGATTCGTCAAGCACGTGGCGCATCCAGTTCGGGAAGAGGATTGCGAGTCCACCTGCGTGCGGGATATCGTGAACAGCTGAGACAGCGTGCTCGATGTTGTGTGATGCCCAGTCGCCGCGTGCTCCCATTTGAAGAACACCGTTAAGTGCCATCGTACCAGCGAAGAGAATCGTGCCACGAAGTTCAACGTTCTCGAGATCGTTGACGAGTTTTGGTGCTGCTTCGACGACTGCTTTCATGACACCTTCTGTCATCCGTTCTTGGACCGGTGCATGCGCAGGGTGGAAGTATTGCTCAAGGCAGTGACTCATCATATCGACGATACCGTAGATCGTTTGATCTTTTGGCACACTGACTGTGTACTTCGGATCAAGAATTGAGAATGTTGGGAACGTAAGCGGGCTGCCCCAACCGTATTTCTCTTGTGTCTTCCAGTTCGTGATGACCGATCCTGAGTTCATCTCAGAACCTGTTGCTGCAAGCGTCAAGACTGTTCCGAATGGGGTGACTGTTTCTGGTGTTGCTTTACCGATGACGAGATCCCACGCTTCGCCTTCATAAGGAATACCAGCAGCAATCAATTTCGTGCAGTCGATGACAGAACCGCCACCGAGTGCAAGCAATGCGTCAACGCCTGCTTCCCGTGCGATTTTGATACCGCGCTCTGCTGTCTCGATACGCGGGTTCGGTTCGACACCGTCGCATTCGACGTACTCGATTCCTGCCGCGTTGAGTTCACGTGTAACATCATCATAAACGCCGTTACGTTTGATACTACCGCCACCAAAGACGAGCATGACTTTCTTTGCACCGAGTGCTTCGAGTTGTGGTTTCAGTTGGCTGACTTGACCGTCACCAAAAATAAGTCTTGTTGGATTGCGATATTCAAAGTTTTCCATCTGTGTTGCCTCCTCAATAAGTAATGAACACCTTACATTATCCACACATTCCCCTTTCGCATCTAATTTAATGCTTATTCTATGTGACGAATTGTAATATTAAGTGCAACACCTAGCTGAAAACACAAAAAAACCCATAACGACCTCGTGTAGAATAGAGTTACCACACAAAATTCAACGGAGGATTCGTTATGAGCTATGTTCATCTTACCACATCAGAAAGAGTCAAAATAGAAACTTATCTAGAGCTTGGATTTTCAATGCGAAAGATCGCTCAGCATCTCGGACGACAGCCGTCTACGATTTCACGTGAGCTAAAACGGAATCCTTCCTACAATGCGATCAACGCCGGGCGGCGTTATGAGATGCAAAAAAAGAATTGTGGAGCACGCACGCTGTTCAGCGCTTCGCTTGGCTCACGTATCCTTTCGAAACTGCGAGAGACATGGTCTCCCGAACAGATCGCAAGACGGCTCTTTCACAAACAGGGACCATCGTACAGTACAATCTATCGATGGATATATAAAGGATTCATCAAGAGCGATTTAGGCGTTTTACGACAAAAAGGAAAG